>CAUZVF010000313.1:0-6441 GCA_963582955.1 Planctomycetota bacterium | reverse complement strand
TGAATCCGCCGGCCCACGAGACATTCGACACCGACAGGCCTGACTCACGAATTAGCTCGACGGCCTTCTCTTCGCCGAAGTCCGTCAACTTGGGCCGCCAAAGTCCGATCGCTTCAATCCCGGCCGATTGATATTGAGTGACTTCGTCGAGCAATGACCAATGATACGTGGTCATTTGATTCAGCGACATTTTCGGCGTCTCGATCGAGATGCCACTAACCACGTTTGTGCGTGGCGAAGAGACCGCTTGAGCTGTCACGGGCAATGAATCAATAACGTCCGGTGAAGTAATTTGATTGGTCAAGATTCCGCTCTCATTACTGGTGGATAAAGAATTGAATAACAGCGAATGAATGTCACACAGTTCTTGAAGAGAAGAAATGTAGCCGATGTTGCTGATCTCAGTAAGCCCCCATTCAAACAGGTAGAAAAATGAATTGACGGGGCCCGCTGCCAGACGTCGCACGTGGCCGCTCAGCCGCGGGCGTTCAACTTGACGGACGAACTATCCGCGACGTTGGCCCAGACATGCACGTGAGGAGCACCCCGGTAATGCCACACGAACGACGGACCTTCCAGACGCCAGACATCCCAGACGCCGTCGTCTCCGATGTCCGTCGATTCGCCCTCATGGTCGGATTGGTAGAATGCAATGCTGCATGCGTCGAGCCCGCCTTGGGCTTTCAAATACTGCAGCGCTTCCTTGCGGTCCGACAGGCGGTAAGGTTCGACCAGTAACTTGAGCACCTCGTTCAGATGCGTCTTCTGATCGGCGGAAAGTTCCGTGGCCGCGATGCCGGGCAATGGGCCTTTCTTTCCTTGGAATCCAACTCGGCTTTCTTGCGGTGCCTTTTGAACCAATGCCGCTTTACGCTGTTTGCCGTCGAGCATTTTGAACAGCGCGTTGGCCTTCAGTGCCTGATGCCAAAAGACGTTGCCGGGATGATCGGCTTCTTCATGAAAATCACCAGCCGCATGTCCATAGAAAATCGGACCGCCAAACGCGACGTGGTCCGCGCTGTTGCCATCGCAGCGGACCGTCAGGTGGCGGCCGGTCATCACAAACTCGAACTGGTCGGTTCCCGGCTTGCCAAAAATGGCGATCGTCTGAGCTTTTCCGTATCCACCCGCATCATCTTTCAATTGCTTACGAATGCGGTCATGCCATTGCGGGTTGTAAAGGCCCCAGAAGATACTCTCGATCAAGTCTTGCTGATCCTTCGAAAAGAACGCGCCGCCGACGTTGTATTTTCTTCGATCCGTGATACTCCAATTGTTCGAAACGTGAGTCCTCAACAGGCCACGGTCGTTGGTATGGTCCCAGTCAAAACAAACGGTTTTTTTCTGATCGTCGGAAAAAGAATCGTACAGTTTCTTGACGAGTGTTTCCGAAGCCGGCTTCTTCGACTTTTCGTTCGCGATCGCCAAGGCGGGCAACGAAGCCGCAACGGCGGCCGTTCCCGCGACTTGGACGAATTGACGACGATTGAAATAATCGAATCCAGAATTGTCGCATTCCGGGCAGCTTCGGTTTTCAGTCATCGTCGGCTCCTTGGTGAGTAAGAGTGGGCGGGAAGACTTTTGCAATGACAGCTAAGAATGTAACAACGCGAATCGAAAACGCAAACGCAATTCGAAGAGAGAATTAAATTCGTTTTTCAATTGTGATTCGTTCCCGAAAAGTCGCTTGAAAAATCGACGGCTCTTCGATAACCGATCGCTGCAATCGGCATCCGTCAAGCATCGTTGGCAGGCGATAGCGACTGCGTCAAGATTCAAGTACCATGCATCTCAATGATCCAGACCATCATTCACGTCGCTTGGATTTGGAGAAAACGCTGATGAAGCAACATCTTGGGGAATCAGACGGAGTCACGCGAGTCATTGCATTCGCGCTGACGATGCTTGTCGCTGTTGTCAGTGTCCATGCCGAAGACAAGAAAGCAGAATCGACAAAAAAGTCTGAGCAGCGGATACCCGACGGGTATCAAACGCTGGATGCCAAACGTCACGGCGTCGCCGTCGTTTATCCCAAGGGCTGGTCCGTCGTCGGAATGGGACGCGGTGACCGGGCTTTCGCTTTGTCACTGCCGACTGACCCACCCGAAACGCGTGGACCTATCGTCGATTGTGTGATCGGAGTTGCCCCGACATCGCTGGAAGAATACCGCAAGCGGATTGGCAACCAGGGCGAACGCGCCGCGAAAGAAAAAAAGCCGCGACGTTTGATTTCCAATGAGATCATTCAACCCGACAAGCAGAACCAAATGAAGATGCCTCAATTGGAAATCAACTGGCGTCACCAGCGTCCGTTCGTCGGCCCGTGGTTCGAAGTCAAACGCTACGCCATTAAGAACGGGCAAATCTACACGTTTACTCTGCTGGTCGACGAACCGCACTATGAAGCCTATCGCGTCGAGTTTCGCAAGATGGCCGCATCGGCGCGGTACGGTCCCGTCGAGACGGGCGTTGTCCAGGTCCAAGACGGGTACTGGCTGCAACGCGAGTTTCACTTTGGCCTGAAACTGCCCAAGGATTGGACGCCCTCGTTCCGAGTCACCGACGAAGTGCTGTTCTTGGCCACCGGCGCGACGAAAGAGGTCTTCAGTGACAACCTACTGATCACGGCCAGCCAACGGGAAAAGATTCCGTTTGCCAAACTTCAAAAAGAACTACCCGAACAACTGAAACGCGCCCGCAAGAACGCCAAAGTCGTGCGCTGCGAGACGCGCGAAATCTCCGGCCGCAAGGTTCTCGAAACCGTCATCGAAATCAGCCAAGGCCCTTTCGACTTCACCATCTTCGAGCAACGCTTTCAAGGCGAGCGGCTGAATTACGAAGTCCGCTTCACGATCCTGCGCGAGAACTTCAACAAGCTGGAAAAAAAACTAAAAGCCAGCGCCGCCAGCTTCCGCGAGTTTCCACGCCCAGGAAAAGGCAAGTCGATTTAGTGTCCGGAAAGTAGGTCCGGCTCGGCTCGCCGGACCTACTTGCACGACGTGGCCAATCAGAACATGCCCAACTGATCACGGGCTTCATCGGTCATGCGATCGGGTGACCAGGCCGGGGCGAGGACGAGTTTGATTTCGGCTTCGTCGACATCTTCCAGGCCTTCCAACGCCATCTTGGCCTGTTGCACCAATTGCGGACCGGCGGGACAGGCTGCGCTGGTCAAGGTCATCTCGACGGTGACTTTTCCTTCGGTTTGTTCGACTGCGTAGATCAGTCCCAGGTCGACGACGTTGACAAACAGTTCGGGATCAATGACCTGTTTCAGCGCCTCGATCAATTCTGCGTCTTCAGCCATGATTGGTTCTCGCAAAGTGTGTCACGATATGAGTCTGTATTGTAGAACGAAATTCATTCCGTTTCACACCAACGAACGGAATGAATTCCGTTCTACGTAAAGTTCAGTCCGATGCTCGCGCGAATATCTCGCCGTCTCGGATTTCAATTTCGAATGTTTGGATCCCCTCGATCGCCGGCATGCACAAGGCGTTTCCGGTTTTGATGTCGAATCGGGCGCCGTGACGTGGGCAAGTGATTTCACAGTTTTCGATCGGACCGACGGTCAACGGCTGGCCGTCATGGCTGCAAACGTCTTCAATGGCGTAGAAATTGTCTCCGTCGCGAATCAATAGGGCCGGGTAGTCGTCAATGACGACCGATAACCGCCCGGCGGGTTCGAGTTCGTCTTTCGAAGCGATGCGTGTGAATTCCACGGGGAGTCCAAGTAGGTCCCGCGAGCCGAGCGGGACCATCGGTAATGGTTTGTGTTAGTCGTTCCGTTTGAGTCCAGCTCGGTTCGCCGGACGTACTTGCCTATTCCCAATTCCTGTTCAATGGCTCGATTCAATGTCTCGCGGACCAACTCGACCGGGATACGATCCGATACCGTTTGAAAGAAGCCCTCGACAATCATGTGCATCGCTTCGTATTTGCTAAGGCCGCGGCACATGCAATAAAAGATTTGTTCTTCGTCAACTTGTCCCGCGGTGGCTCCGTGAGTGCAACGGACGTCGTCAGCCTCGATTTCCAAACCGGGGATTGCATCCATGCGGCACGACGGCGTCAGCATCAAGGCGTCATTGCGTTGGTAACCGTCGGTTTTCTGAGCCACCTCGTCGACCTTGATCATCCCGCGCCAGATCACGCGCGAACGATCTCGCAGCACGTCTTTGTACAACAGATCCGACCGCGTATCGGGGGCGTTGTGCGTTTGCTGAGTGTAATACGAGATGACTTGGCGGTCGAGACGGCGAACGTCAGGCCGTTGACTTCCGCTTCCGCTCCGCGGCCTTCCAGGTTCACGTCCTGATGAATGTGAGCCAGTTTCGCGCCCAGGCCGCCGACCGTCCACTGCAACGACGCATTGTTTTCAACGATGCCCGCCTGATGAGCGAAGTGCCACGTTTTGTGATTCCAATTCTGCAATTGGACGTACCGCAGCCGAGCCTCTCTGGCAACCAGTAACTCGACGGCGCCGACATGCAGTCCGGCAATTTCGCCGTTGGCCGAAGCTGTTTCTTCCAGCAACGTTGCCGACGCTCCTTCCTCTAAAATGATCAACGTGTGACTGAAGTCGGCCGCGTAATCTTCGGAAAGGGCAATCAAACTGTAGAGTGGTTCGTCAATCCGCACGCCGCGCGGAACATACAACACCGTGCCGCCAGTCCAGAAAGCGGCGTGCCATGCCGAAAACCGATCGGTGTCGGATTTGACGGCTCGCGTTTGCAGATGCGGTCTCAGCTCTTCGCCATGTTCACGGATCAACTCGGCGAGATTGCCAAACAAAATTCCCTTCGCCCCCAATTCTTCTTTCAGATTCGAGTGGCTGCACGAACCGTTGACGTGAGAAACAGCTCCAGCAAAGTCGGCGCGATCTTGCATCAGAGTTTCGAAAGACGCCGTGGAGCCAGAATCGCCTCGTACTGCAAACTTGCCCGGTCGAAACGTGCGCAGTTCGATTCGTTTCCATTCTTCGGGATCGAGTGGCTCGCCCAGCTTTTCTTGGTAGACGTCGTACGCGTTGCGGCGAAGTTCGGTCACCCAATCAGGTTCGTCACGCGTCGAGAGAAACTCGGCGAAGGCTTCCTGGCCGAATCCAGTTGATGTTGCTGATAGTTGAGTTGTCATTGCAGTTCGTAAACGCAGGCGAGCGGTGGGCGTAAGCCCGCCGGCATCACTTTTCTGAGTTTGTCGGCGGGCTTATGGCTCGTTCGGAAAAAAATGTCGCACACTAGCCCGACGCGCCAGAGAGGGCGACACAGCGGAAACTCCGCAAAACGCAGTCCCTTGCTAGCGCGTCGGGCTAGTGTGGCCTTTTCCGAAATGGGACATTTTTTTTCGAACGAGCCATACGCCCACCGCTCGCCTATGATCCTATTTTGTTGAATCAATTCGCAGTGCATCGGTATTCAAAGCACGGCGCTAACCCACCGACCCTTCCATCTGCAGTTCGATCAGACGGTTCATTTCCACGGCGTATTCCATCGGCAGCTCTTTGACGAGCGGTTCGATGAAGCCGGTGACGATCATCGACGAGGCCTCGGCTTCCGACAAACCGCGGCTCATCAAGTAGAACAGTTGTTCCTCAGCGATCTTCGAGACGCTGGCCTCGTGTTCGATCGTGACGTCGTCTTCTTCGACTTCGATATACGGATACGTGTCGCTGCGGCTTTGGGGATCCAGAATCAAGGCGTCGCAGACGACGCTTGATTTGCAGTGATCGGCATTCTTCACGACTTTGGCCAGGCCGCGATAACTGACGCGCTCGCCGCTGGCTCGCGGTTAAACGATGATTGGCAGATTCAATTCAACTACGCGTCGACAACCTCGGGGACTTGGACATGACCGCTGTGATGTGGCATTGGTAAAACTTCTTGAGCGCCTTTGGCGATCCGGCGAGCCCGAATCTTGTCCTGGATTCGCATGATGCCTTCCAACAGAGCTTCCGGACGCGGAGGACATCCGGGGACATAAACGTCAACGGGAACGACCAGATCGACGCCTTTCACGACGTGGTAGCCGTATTTGAAATAGGGGCCGCCGCCGACCGTGCAAGCTCCCATCGCGATTACATATTTCGGATCGGGCATCTGTTCGTACAGACGTCGGACTCGGCTGGCCATCTTGTAAGTCACGGTTCCGGCAACGATCATCAGGTCAGCCTGTCGCGGACTGGCCCGGAAGGCTCCCGCGCCAAATCGGTCCAAATCGAACCGGCTGGCACCGACGGCCATCATTTCAATCGCACAACACGCCAGTCCGAATGTCATCGGCCAGATACTGGATTCCTTGGCCCAATTCATGGCCTGTTCCAAAGTTGTCGTGATGAAGTTTTCTTCGAATCGTCCGTCGATCCAAGTCATGGTTTGCTCTTCCGTTCTTGATTGTTCTCGATTTGGTTCGTTTCGTTTAACGGTGAGCCGCAGGCGACTG
>CAUZVF010000312.1:0-6452 GCA_963582955.1 Planctomycetota bacterium | reverse complement strand
GTCAGTGACGCGACTTCCGGGTTTGCATTTGCAACCTTCGACGCGTTCCATTCGGGCGTGTTGGAAATTGTGCCCGTTGAGCAGCCGATTACTTTAGCCCAAAGTTCTTTCGTCCACCCTTTTGATTTTGGGTTTTTCTTCTTCGTTTTCTTCATTTCCGAGTTTGCCTCTTTCCATCCGATTCCCCTGTGTCCTTTTGGTGTTACGTTGGGCTCCGAAACCAGTTCGCAATCCTTTGTTTTTCGCTCAGACACAACCCGCTCCAAACGTACCATCAACTCAGCGTACGTCACGGTCGTCAATACGATTGGCTCATTCGTTTCGCGAGACAGAAACTCCACGATTCGCTCTTTTAAGAACTCATCGAGTGCCCCCGGATTGAACTCTTCCATCAATTCTTTGCAGTGGCTCTTAGCGATCTGTTCTCTTCGGGCTTGTTTTCGTCCCATGAGGTCCGAGACGAGGTCCGAGACGCCACCAAATAATAATTCCGTCAACATGCGATGCTCCCCTCCGTGAAACTAAAAACGACGCTGAGACAATCCCCGGACGTCCCCGCCCCAACAGTCTCAGCGCCGCTTGTGTGTGATCTGCTTTTCTGGATTGCCGCCTCGTGCGGCTTCGGGATATCCGTCAGCTATAAGATCCTCGAAAGTCTTGACCGAGTCAATGTGTACGACCGTTTTCACACCACTGGTTCCCACGCTTTGCCGACTTTTCGAAGCAATCCCCGGCTGGCCGCTGCCTTCATCCACAGGCTGGCCGAACGCCACGAGACCCCGCCATATTCGGCGACGGCAGTGGTTCGAACTGGTTTTCCCGCTCCAATCGCTGCCACGGCCTCCATCGCCATCTCGTGCAATTCCCGCTTAACAGCGTCCAAATCGGATTCTTGAAAAACGTAACTACTTTGTGAGGAGGTCCACCGCACCGCTTGTTCTCTGGAGTTTCAATTTAGTGTCACCGATTGGCATCGTCTTGAACGTCGTACTGATTCCGCTGGTGGCCCTGGCGTTGTGGTCGGGATACGGGTTGTTGATTAGCGGTCTCGTTGTTCCGCCGGTCGCCGTTGTGTTTGCATTTATTCTCAATGTCCTGCTGTCGCTGCTGTTGTGGATTGTTGATTGGGCCGCACATGTGGATTTAGGGCACCGATATTTGCCAGCGCCGCCAACGTGGTGGATCGTCGGATGTTACTTGCTGCTGGCGACGGTCGTCTGTATTCGTTCGGCCCGATTGTCTCGGCATTGGGGCTGGCGCGGCTTGTGGGTTTGGATCATTCTTGGTTTAGCACTCGGGCTGCGTCCCGCGCATTCGTCGAAGTTACGATGTACGTTCTTGTCGGTCGGACATGGATGTTCCGTCTTGCTGCAAATGCCCAACGGACGAACTCTGCTTTACGACGCCGGGTCAATTAGCAATCCCAATCGTGCCGCCAATGTTGTTCAGGGCGTTTTGTGGCAGCGTGGCGCAACCGGAATCGATGCGATCGTCGTTTCGCATGCGGACGTCGACCATTTCAATGCCGTGCCCACGTTGATTCGTTCCGTGCCGGTACGTGCCATCATGACAACGCAGACATTTCTTGATATGTCGCAATCGGGCGTCGTCGAAGTGTGCGATGCCGCGCATCAAAAGCAGATCCCCGTTGCATTGTTGTTCGGTGGAGACCGGATTTCGTTGGACGATCGCGTCTCGATTCGCGTGATTCATCCGGACCATGGATTTCATTCAGCGAGCGATAACGCGAATAGTCTGGTTCTGGCGATCGAATACGCGGGCCGCCGAATTCTGCTGACAGGCGATCTCGAAAAAGACGGACTGCAGGCGCTGCTCGACCAAGAACCCGTCGAATACGACGTCATCCTCTCACCCCATCACGGCAGCCTGGCGGCAAATCCCGTTCGCTTTCGTGAATGGGCCAAACCAAAGATCGTCGTTGCCAGTGCCGGCAGAAAGGCACCGTTGAGCACATTGCGGCAGCGTTACCGTACCGAAGTGTTATCAACCCACACCAGTGGAGCGATTACGATTGAAGTGGCTGCTTCTGGAACGATGAAGCTGACGTCGCATCTGCGACCGATCGATCGGTGATTGCTTTCAATCATCAGCGAAATCGGCGTCGTTTGGTTCTCTACACGTTCGTTTGAGTAAGTACCGAGCCCAATACCTCGCCAACCGTTGTGATGCCTTCGATGATTGCATCTTCGGGGATGACAAGCGGCGGGCAGACTTTGACTGTTGGTTGGCCGGTGAAGAACAGCATCACTCCGTTTTTGACGGCCGACCACGTGACTTCACGAGCCAGTTCGAAATCGGGTTCTTTGGTTTCCGGATTTTGGAAACGAATCGCGTTCAGTAATCCAAGCCCGGAAACACCAGCGATGTGGTCGGGGAATCGTTGTTGAAGCGCCGACAGTTCGCGGCGTGCGATCTCGCCTTTTTCGGCGGCGGCTGTGATCAGGCCTTCGTCTTCCAGGACTTGCAGATTGGCCAGCGCGGCGGCGCACGAAACAGGATGGGCGGCGTGGGTACTGGTGACTTCTCCGGGAGACAGTACGTCCAAGACATGCGATGGGCCCAGGACGGCAGCAATGGGGAGGCTTGACGAGAGTCCTTTGCCGATGCACAGCAGATCGGGACGCACGTTGTAATGTTCGTGGCCGAACCATTTGCCGGTGCGGCCGAAGCCGGTTTGGATTTCGTCGAAGATCAGCAGAACATCATTCTCGTCGGCCCACTGCCGGGCGCGTTGGACGTATTCGGTTGGCAGCGGCAGAGCACTCCAGCCCTGTATCGTTTCGAAAAAGATTCCAGCGACTTGCGAGGGTTCGATGCCGTTGCGTGATAGCTGCGCCATGCTGTCGTCGAAGAAGGTTGGCCAGTCGGTATCTGGTGCGGCATCGATTTGGTTGGGAAACGGGATGTGGTGGATTTGACGATCGGGATCGGACAACCATTCTTTCTGCGCACTGGTACCTGACAATTGGTGGGCACCCAACGTCCAGCCGTGATAGTCGCCGCTGTGAGTGATGATACGAGTCTTGTTCGGATTCTGTCGGCGGCTGTATTCTCGGGCCAGCCGAAGAGCACACTCGGTCGCTTCCGATCCGACGGTCCAGAAATAGACTTTGTCGCAGCCATCGGGCGCGATGCCGATCAATCGTTCGGCCAGTTCGATGCGGATCTCGGAGACCCAACTAAACTGAGCCAGCATTCCGTCTTTCAAATATTGCTGCAACGCATCGCGGACCGCGGGATGTCCGTGTCCCGAGTTCGTCATGACTGCGGTCGACGTGAAGTCGATCCAGCAGTTCCCGAACCGATCGAAGACTTGATAGCCGTGGGCTTTGTCCCAAACGATGGGCGGCTGATAGGAATTGACTTGCGGAAAGCGGGCGACGGCTGCCTCGAGGATTTCCAACGACTCTGGCACGGGGAGGTCCGTCGTGATTCGACGGTGTTTCGTATGAATTCGCGGGCATGGTTCGGGAGTGCGCCGCAACATGTTCTCGAATTGTGCTGGCATGGTATTCCCTGGTTCGAATCTTGGCGGACACATTGTCGCTCGGTCGTGGAAACGAGTACCCGATCATGGGTTCGAGCACCCGACTTCGCAAGTTTCAACGGACGGTAAGAACATGTGTCGTCGGCTTGGCCTTTCGCACATTACAAAACAGTGAGTTCGACAAGACAATTCGGCGGATGCTAACCGATCCCAAAAAATGGCTCACAGCGTTGGCAGAGCCATCTTGACCCGAATCGACGTATCACTATACTCCGCCAACCTTTCAGCTCTCTCGTCTAGAAATTTATTCACCAATCTCCATGGTCACGTCATCGGGCTTGGTCGAACGAGCGTCTTACGCGTTTTGTTTAATCTGTTGACCCGATTTCTGGTGCCGTCGTCGGACCAAACGGTTTATGTTCAGCAACATTCCGGTGCAGTTGCTTGGTCTCGTGCTGCTTGCGGTTGGCGTGTGCGCCTTGCTGACGGCGGTGGCCCGAGTTGTCGCGCGGCGAATCGGCTTGGTCGACCTACCCGACGGCGAGCGTAAGTCGCATTCACGCCTGGTCCCGCTGATGGGTGGTGTGGCCGTGTTTGCTTCGTTCGTTGCGATGCTGTTTCTGGTGAAGTGGATCGACTTGCCATGGCTGGCTGGCGATGACCGTCTACGCGAGATTCTTCCGTCGTTGCCGATCAGCGCGGCCTTGTTCTGTCTGCTGGGTCTGTGGGACGACAAGTGGTCGATTCGTCCGTGGTATAAATTCTTGTTGCAAATTGCCGCTGCGCTGCCGTTCGTCTTGTGGGGCAACACGATCAACCTGGTCGGTTTGTTCGGTTTGGAATTCGAACTACAGATGCTGGGGATCCCGTTCACGCTGTTTTGGTTGGTGGCCTGTGTCAACGCCATCAACCTGATGGACGGCCTGGACGGGTTGGCCGGAACGATCACCGCCGTCGCCAGTCTGACGCTGGCATGCCTGGCAATGATGGGTGGCGAATTCGGAATCGCCGTCGTGGGATTGCTGCTATTTGGTTCGGTCATCGGATTCTTGTTTCACAATTGGCCGCCCGCGAAAATCTTTCTGGGCGATTCGGGCAGCTTGACGATCGGTTTCTTGATTGGCGCGCTGGCATTAGAAGCATCGGTGAAAACCGCCACGTGTTTTACGCTGGTGATACCGGTGGTGTTGATGGGCGTGCCGATGTTCGACACGACCGTCGCCATTGTGCGACGCAAGCTGAAGGGCAATGGAATCGGCCAGGCCGACCGCGGGCATATTCATCATTGTCTGCTCGACCGAGGCCTATCGCGAACGCAGTCGCTGTGGGTGATCGCCGGTTTGTGCGTCGCGATGTCGGCGGCAGCCCTGCTTTCCGCACGACTGCAAAACGACTGGATTGCCGTCAGCCTTTGTGCGGCCATCCTGGTGCCACTGATTGTCGGGCGCGTGTTTGGATACAACGAAACGGTCCTCGTTCTGCAATATGTGCGAATCTTCCACTCGCTCGTTGCCGATTCCAATCGTGCTCTGCGGGCGCGGTTGTTGTTGGCACGCTGGGATCATCTGTCGGATCGAGAGTCCGAGGAGTTGTGGAGCGAAGTCTGTGACCGAGTCGCCGCGATGGGCGGCAACTGCTTGCAGTGCGTCTGTCACGATCAACAGTCGCAAGAGCGGCTGGGTCAGATTGAGTGGCGCGTCGACGATCAGCTTTCGATAAGCGGCACGCGTTGGCAGTTTCAATATTCCGCAACCGGTCCGAACACGATCACGACTACGTTGACGGCGTCGGGTGTTTCGAGCGAGCGGTTGCGAGTCCATCGGCTTGACGACTTGTTCGACATCTTCAATGCGTTTCAACGACTTTGGGTGCTCGAAAACGCACTTGGCGTACAACCCGCCATTCAAACGGCGCGGTCGTCCGGCCAGACACACGCAGCCGAAACCGTTCCGCTTCCGGCCAGCCTGACGTTTCAGCAAGAGACGGCGGACGAGTCTGATTCCGGACGGCGTGCGGCGTGACTTGCTGGTTAACGGACGGCGTCGCAACCGTGGTCGCCTCAACCGGCCCGCGTCAACCGGCCCGGTTCCACGGAAACGCCAACGTGGGCTCGTTGGTGTATCGCTTCATCTTGATCACCAATCGACCGCCGCTGCCGGGGGCCAACCGCACGGTGAAATTCGAACCATTGACGGGCACGTTCTTGCCATCGGCCGCAACCGTCACGAAAGTGTGCTCGGCATAGCCACCGCCCTGAACGATGACGGTTCTTGATTCCAACTGGTTGGTATTGACCAGCGTCAACGTCATTCCGCCGGCTGAGAGTTTCTCGACCAAGGCCGCGACGTCTTGCGGCAGCCCGGTAACCGTGACGCATTCGGAGATGAAGCGGTTCTTCATGACAATTCCCGAAGCCGTGCAGTTGGTCCTCCAAGCCGGAGCAATCGGCAAATCCGGCGACCTACTGATTCTCGACATGGGGGAACCGATCAAGATTGTCGACCTCGCCAAAGATATGATCGCGCTGTCGGGACTGCGCTATCCCGATGATATTGACATCGTTTTCCAAGGCATGCGTCCGGGCGAACGCCTTAATGAAGAGTTGTTCTATTCGTCCGAGCAAAACAACAAGACGCACAAGGACCTTGGAAGAACGGACTTCAGTTCTTCCAACCTCACGGACGCCAATTTCAAGGATGCGTTCATCCCTGGAGCAAGTTTTCGTACGGCGACACTCAAGAACGCGATTCTGCAAGTCAACAATGCACAGGATGCGGATTTTTCATTTGCCGATCTCACTTCAGCCAACCTCGAAAGGATCAACTGTGGACTGCGTGGGGCCAGCTTCGAATCGGCGAAACTTGATCAAAGTTGTCTCGTCGATGCCCGCTTGGGGGCGTCAGATCTGACGAACGCCTCAGTCATCGGCGCCGATCTGTCGTCG
>CAUZVF010000311.1:0-6462 GCA_963582955.1 Planctomycetota bacterium | reverse complement strand
AATCCGGGTCCTCTTGTTGTTTTTTCAATGACCGAATCCAAGCAGCGATGACGGCTCGTGCTTGGGAGTCGACCAAAGAAGTCGCTAAATTCGGCATCTGGCCAGGTCCGCGACGGCTAATTCGCAATAATAACTCTGATCGCTGGGGGTGGCCTGGATCGATGAGCAGCGAGTCAGGCGGGCCAACGCGTGGCTTTTCTGGTTTATGTCCGAGAAGCATCGTTTCTCCAAGCGGTGTTCGAAAACGCAAGTCGATCTTGGTAAAGCCTGGTGGTGTGTGGCACATAGCACAATTGACATCGAGGTAGGCGCGGGCGCGCTCGTCGATCGTACCGGACTGCGAATTCCAGTCGTGCCATGCTGGCAAGCGACTGTGCGGTTTTGACGGCAGTTCGCTAAATACGCCAAGGCGTGCTAGCGCCGCAATTTGGTTTTCACGGGCGGAACCATAGTCGTGAGTACGGTTCATCTGCCGTGTATTCATTCCCAGCACAAATCCTGCTGAGCGAGTATGACACGCCATACAGTCGGAACGGCTGGGAAAATACCAGGATTGGCTTTCAGCGCCGGCATTCGACTTCACGTCCAACGTCGCTGTCACCGCGCCACCCAACAAAACCGCGTCCGTCTGTTGTTCATTCCAGCGTTAGGTGTATCCGACCCATACACGCGGATTGTGAACCAACAGCCGAGTTTCCAACCGCTTGCGTGTCGCCGGACGACCACGTTCGGTTTCCAGGAAAAACGTCTTCACAAATACTGTGCCGACTGGAAACTGCCAATGACCGTCTTCATTAAATTTAACCGTGTTCGTCGCGGGCAACGCGACGAATCGTTCTTTGTCGGCACGGTCCGACCAAAGCGAGACGTTGACTGAGTAGGGAATCATGCCTTTGACCGGCTTCAAATCATCCACCGATTCGAATAGTCCGGTTTGTGAGAGTCTCATGGGAAATGGTTCTTCATTTGTCGTTTGCTTGGCAGGACGTAGCTGATAGATGTGGCCATCGAATGCCGTAAAGAACAATTCCCCCGATTCGTCTTCCCCAAACGACGTGATCTTCAATCGGGTGCGTGCCAGGAGTTTGTGCCCGAGAACTTTCTTGCCATCCCATCGCAGCGCCCAAATGTTGCCATTCACGTAGTCGCCGTAGATGTATGCGCCGATCAGATTAGGAAGCCGTGTGCCGCGATAGACGAATCCGCCCACCACACTCTTCCCCTGAGTGTGATCATACTCGATGATCGGATCGGTGAAGCCGTCGTCGCGACCCATTTCCGGCGTGCGCAACGGGATTCTGCCCTTCTCAGGTCGGCCGCGCGGGTCGACTCGCGACGGATCGAACGCATGAAATCCCTCGCGCGGCATCCAACCATAATTACGGCCGGGCAGAATCAGATTGATTTCTTCAAATTCGACTTGTCCGTTATCGCCGAGCCAACAGTCTCCGGTCAGGCGGTCGAACGAAAACCGCCACGGGGCGCGCAGCCCATAGGCCCAAATCTCGTCCCGCGATCCACCATCGGCCACAAACGGATTGTCTCGCGGAATTGAATACAGCCGATCGCCATGGCGGTGGTCAACGTCGATTCGCAGCATTGCGCCGAGCAGCGTGGATCGATCTTGTGCGTTGCCGTTGCTCGTGTTGTATCCTCCGTCGCCCATCGCGATGTACAACATCCGATCCCGTCCAAACGCCAAACACGCCGCATTGTGGTCCGCAAACGGCTGTCGGATGCGCAGGATTTCAACTTCGCTGTCAGGATCCGCCCGGTTTGGATCGTCACTCGACACCGAGAATCTCGATACGACTGTTGACTTCGGCGCGACACGCGTCGTGTAGACAACGAACAGATTTCCGTTTTCTTTGAACCGCGGATGAAACGCCACGGCAAACATCCCGTTGTCCCCGCCCGGACGAGAAACGTTCGCCTGAATATCAAGAAACACGTTGGCCCGACTAACGTCGTGTCGATTTGGAAAGACGTAGATCAGTCCGTCTTGCGTGACAACAAACATTCGATTCGTGCCGTCGTCCGCATGGGTCGGCATGACTGGTCGCGGAATCCGCAAACTCGGAAACGCTCGTTCAAATCGCATGGTCGGTAGTGGATCGGGCGATCCCATGACCCGCGACGTATCAACCGCCGTGAAGCGGGGCAACGCAGGTACCAGATCGTTGGCTCGAACAATTGCACTAACGGCAACGATTCCACTCAAGTAGAATGCGTGCAATCGGTTACTACGCCGAAAACTCATTCGTAGTCCAACACCTCTCTAAGTACGTCGCCTCCGTCACACCACTTTAATTCTCGCATGCTCACAAGATTGCGGCAACTGGTAGCAGATCGTCAACGGATGTCGTAGTAGCGAATTGACAACGCAGTCTACAGATCGTCCGCGCGTGTGGGGAGTCGTGTCAAGAAGTTGTCAGATTCCCAAAGATCAAGACTGCCGGAATGGACTGTACGCACACTAGATAGTCCAAAATGTGACAAAAACTGGAAGGCGTACCTAGAGGTAAGTCCCAACCCAAATGGGACCCCGTCCCCCCTCGCTTGGGATTGGTTTCGGTGGCTGGTGACGACGCATCCGTAGGCCGCCGAATTTGTGCGCTGACGCCACGTAACGCCATGGCCTAGCTCATCGCTTGCCATCGCTCGGCGCGCTGTCGCTCACCGCTTCTTACTGCTCGACGGCTTAGGCTTCTTCACCGCGCTCTCAGGCACCAGCACCAGGCCGAAGTGGGTGGCTAATGCGTCGAGCTTTGTTCCGGTGGGGGAGACTTCATTGTTGATGAAGCGACCGAGGGTGCGCTGATCAACTCCCGTCGCTTTGGAGATGCGGTATCGAGTCTCTTCAGAGTCCTTGATTGCATTTTTCAGCACATCCGTGATTGACATATCTCCCGTCCTTCATCTTCTGATTATTGGCATACGGGATTATTTTATACTAATTTGAAGAAATGTCCAGATCAAGGGTAGACTACTACCGAATTATCCCGTATATGTATTAACTACTACAGTAACAAGTCCGTTTGATTAGGAGAAAAGAACTATGCAACTAACCGAAAAGAGCCGTCCAACAACGTGGAAAGAAGTTGTAGGGCAAGACAAAGTTATCAAACGGATCGACCATTTACGCTTGCTCAATTTAGCTGGTCGCGCTTATTGGCTGAGTGGTCAAAGCGGAACTGGCAAGACAACGATTGCCCGATTGATTGCCGCCGAGATCGCAGACGATTTCGCGATTGACGAAATCGATGCTGCCGAATGCACGCCGAAACGCATTGCCGATATTGAGCGCTCTTGCCGTTGTCGAACGTTTGGAAAAGGTGGACGCGCCGTGCTGATTAACGAGTCACACGGTTTGTCAAAGGCTAGCATTCGACAGTTGCTGGTGACTCTTGAACGGATTCCGTCGCACGTTGTATGGCTATTTACCACGACTTCCGACAATCAAGAATCGTTGTTTGAGGACTGTTTGGACGCTAATCCACTGCTATCGCGTTGCATCGTTTTGGAATTGTCACGGCGTGGATTGGCCGATGCTTTCGCCGAACGTGCGCGGACGATCGCACAAGCGGAAGGATTGGACGGGCAGCCACTCGACGCATATCGCAAACTTGCCAAGCGATGTCGAAACAACTTGCGGCGCATGCTACAGGAAATTGAATCCGGCGCGATGCTGGACTGACCAAAAACGAGAAAGGCCCCCTTCGCGTTGGCGCGCGAAAGAGGCCGATTTGTCACCACCCGATACCCACCCTATCAAAGACAGGAAACCGAAATGATGACTTCTTCCACTATAGCGAGAATCTACGTTGGAACGTACGCCAAATACAACTCCGGCAGCCTAAAAGGCGCATGGCTGGACTTGGAGGATTACTCCGACAATGACGAGTTTCTGGCAGCTTGTGCTGCATTGCACAGCGACGAGAACGATCCGGAATTCATGTTTCAGGATTACGAGGGATTCCCGCGTGACCTCTACGGGGAAAGCGACATCAGCGACGTTTGGGAGTGGCTGAAACTCGACGACGAAGACCGAGAATTGTTGGCCGTTTATCAATCCACAATCGGCGAGGCGACGATGGAACAGGCGCGCGACGCATACGCTGGGTCGTTTGACAATCCGGCGGACTGGGCCGAACAGTTTCTGAACGATTGCGGAGATTTGCAGGACGTCCCGGAACACCTTCGCAATTACATCGATTTCGAGGCGTACGCACGGGACGCAGGATTCAACGGTATGGCGTTTGAGCAGCACGGCGGGCAATGCTGGGTATTCAGCGGATAGCCACTACCCACAGTCCAAGATCGCTTGCGTTCGTCACTGGCGAGCGCGGAGACCCGGATTGGTCCATCGTGCGACATTTAGGGTCGACCGGAATCGACGCTTGAAAACCAGCAGAAAAGACGACACTTTCAGCCACAACAGCGACGACAAATAGACTCTACTCCAATTGACGTAGGAGAACGAAACGATGATCGGCGTTTACATTCGAGTGAGCACAGTTGGCCAGAACACCGCCAGCCAGAAGCGAGAGATCAAGCGTTGGCTGATTGGCAATGGTCATGTCCCGGACGACGTCCAATGGTTCGTCGACAAATCCACGGGCGACAATCTCGACCGACCGGAATTCGAACGGATGCAGGCGGCAGTCTTCAACGGCGAAGTCGAAACGGTTGTTGTTTGGAAACTCGACCGCTTGAGCCGAAGCCTACGCGATGGAATCAACGTGTTGGCCGATTGGTGCGATCGCGGCCTGCGCGTCATTTCGGTGACACAACAAATCGATTTCAATGGCGCAATGGGAAAGATGCTCGCTGCCGTCCTGTTGGGGATCGCCGAGATGGAACAGGAAACGCGGCGAGAGCGTCAGGCTGCCGGAATCGATGCGGCCAAACAGCGTGGCGTTTATCAGGGGCGAAAGGCCGGAACCACGAAAGCGAAGCCAGACCGAGCCAGCGAACTGCGTGCCAATGGCCTGAGTGACGACGAGATTGCAACCGCACTCGGAATCAGTCGGCGAACCGTCCAGCGATACCTGAAAGGATCGCAAAAATGACCATCCGGATTACTATCACAATGCCGCCAATTGAACTGCCGCCAGCAAGCGGGATCGACGGGTCGCGGTGCAATTCACCCTCTGCCGCGATCTATCCGCCTAGCCTGAAAGAGATTGAACAGCATGGATGAGTCTGCAATACGATTTGAATTGGAGCTATTGGAACTTTTGGATGAACTCCATGTGGATGCTGACCACAAGGATGTTATTGATGTTGCGCGATCCGTTTTCAAGGAATCTCTTCGCGAATGCTTTGCTCCAATGATTGTGGCGTGCTCAAGAGAGCTCGTAGCCGCTCGCGACGAAGGCGCATCGAAGAACATGGCTGACGCCGCGTTTTACAAACTGCGTGAAATGCATAACTCTAGAGACAGGGGCATAGCTCAAATCAATGCAGGGGATGCCGACGACGAGTTTCTAAAATGGCGTGACAATGGAACACTAATCGACCGCCTCAGACGAACATTCAAGAATATGAAGTACAGCTTTCGAGAAGAAACGAAGTATCATCCAGGGATCAACTCCACTGTCCGTGCAATGATTCGAGAAGTGATGCCCACCCACCGCGCCTGATCGCTCAGCTCCGCCATGTTGACGAGCCAGTCCCGCCACACCACGGTCCACGGACGCGCGTACCCACATCGCAGGCGTTGCTCACGCAGCAACGCCCCCCCGATCCGCAGTTTGGTCGCTTTTTTCGCCGCCGCCAGTTGCTCGCGATAACGCACCAGCCGACGTAATTCCCGTACGTATTGCGGTGCCAGCCAAACCTTCGGTAGATAGCCCACACGCAGCAGATCCGCCAGCAGACGCGCATCGCCATGGTCCGTTTTGTCAGGGCTCTGTTTCATCCGCGAGACATACCCGGGATGGGCCAGCGATACGCACCAACCAAACTGATCACCCAGTTCATCGGCCAGGTCCGCCGAACCACAGCAAGCTTCAATGGCAACTCGTACCTGCCTTGCATCGAACTGATCGATGAGCCGCAGTAACGCCAAACCCGAATTCTCACAAGAACGGTTCATCAACAATTCGCCCTGCGCGTCCAGCACACAAACCTAAATCGACTTCTGATGGTAGTCTAACCCAACGTAAACGGTATCATGACACATGTCTGTTGCTCCTTTTTCTCTTGAGGAAAAATACGTTCCAGGCCGGATTGTATCCGGCCGGAGCAACAGACCTTCATCCCGATCTGCAGAACCCTGAAGATCAATTCTATAATTGCTCTAGGGATTCTTCCGGGCGAGTGTAACAGCCGCAAACAGTCTACTCAGAATATTCGGTGCTCGGCCAATGAGAGTGGTCAAACTTGTCCAGAGCATACTCTTGGTTGCAATGTTCGAATCGTCGGCGTTGTGGGCAAATGACGATGCGGGGATGACCG
>CAUZVF010000310.1:0-6474 GCA_963582955.1 Planctomycetota bacterium | reverse complement strand
AACCGACAAGCACCTGTTGCACGATACCCTTCGAAAAGCCCGCCTTGCGTTGGTAGATGACGGCGAAACAGATCGTCTGTGCCACGATCATCGGTACCAGCGGAAGCCACAGGTTGTACGACGACAGGAAAATTGTTGCCGCCAAAGTCTCGGCCAACCACAAGCCGAACAATACGAGCAGCGACCGCCGCAGTTCGAACGACTGATAGGCTAACAGTGCTGCCGTCGTCAACAACAGCACGATCATCAACTCGACCGTAGACGGAATTCCGTGAATCGCGCGTCGGTTCAGAAGAGTGTTCACGGCGTGGCCGTGAAATTCCAGCGACGACATTTTCTGCAACGCAGTCGTGGTCGGCGTCGAAACATTCGCACTTGCCGGACCCGGCCGTCGTCCCACCAGTACGATTTTCCCTCGCACGAATTCCGCAACAAGATTGTCGGCCAAAACGTCGTCGGCATCGACATGCGGCAAGCTGCCCGCGCCGCCGCGAAAGTTGATTCGATACTCACTGGACTCGGGAAGTTCCGAACTCGGCAGACACGACTGTGCGACGACGGTTTCCAACGAGGGAACCTGAACCAGGCCCATTGCATACTGATATCGCTGCCGCCGATAAACGCCATCGGGTGTTGGCGGCAATGCGACCAGACCTCCCGGAAATACTGTGTCGATTTGCGAGTCGTCGCCAATCAACCTGAGACGTCTTGGATCGGTTGGATCGCGTTCCGTGGCATGCGACACGATCACCATGCCGTCAGCCGTCGGCTGCGAGGAACTTGGCTCCACATCTCTTGGGCGGAAGGTGAATGCGATCCGCTTCGCTCCGAGTTCCCTCAGTTTCTCGGTGAGAACCCGCATGGGCTGTTGGCCGGCCGCCGGCTGTTTCGGATCGCAATAGACCAGGACAACTTTGTCGGGCACCGTGTCGAATCGCGATTTGAGCCGGAAGCAAACGTCATAGGCCAGTCCATCGACGGCGCGCAGCATTCTCGACTGATCGGCATACCAGACACCGGTCGCAATCAATGCGGCTGCAAAGGCCCCGGAATAGCTCCACAGCCTGAGCCGACTTGTCTCATTGGAGGAGAAAGACTTATTCGACACGGTTCAGTTTGAATGCAACACGATGACAGTCTGGGCGCCGTGTGACTCGACGACAATCATCCAGGATTGCCACGATGCCGGTTGACCGGGAACATGCGCCGATCGGCCGATTTGACAAGAAATCAATGCCGAAAGGGTCGCCGAAAGAGCCACGGGACGCGTTCCGCTATGCACAACACTCGAAGTTACGGGAGCGCCCCGTTTCGGTTTTCGAGATTACGGAACATCAAGAGTCTAGGTCGCGTTTGGAGGGAATCCCCGCCATTGCAGACCAATGCAGCCAAACCAGTCTGTCCTTAGCCGCCACAATCTTGCTGAACGGACCTATCACCGCCAGTTTCCTCGGAAATCCCGACTTCGAGGGTTTTAGATTTTGTGGCGGTCGCACGCATCAAATCGGTTGAAGCGATCTTTGTCCGCTTGGTCGCGCTGGCTGGATCAGATTCCGCTTCCCCTCGCGCCCAAATGGCGCAAATCATGTGCTCATAGACCATTCGCGCCGATTCGCGCTATTGGCGGGCACAATCTTCATTCCGAGACTCCGCAGTATTCCATCGCCGCCAAGGCATAGACCTTGGCGGCCGAGTCGATGCGTTGGATCGAAACGGTTTCAACATCCGAATGAGCAGTCTCGTTGCTGGGCCCATAATAAATCGTGGGCACGCCAGTGCCGTGCACATACAAATTAGCATCGCCGACGATCCGCTTGCCGACGGCTTCGGCTTCGGTACCGGTGACTTGTTTGTGCGCGGACGCGACGGCTTGTGCAATTGGGTCGTCGAGCGGTGTTTCGAATGGCTCTCGTTCGTGTTCCATGCGGACATCCAATTTCAGTCCGCCGGCCGCGGCAAACGGGGCGGCCAGTGCTCCCAGTTCCGCCAAGACTTCCGGAGCTTGCTTCCCTGGAGTCCATCGGCGTGTTCCAGTCAACGAACAACTTGGCGCCGTCCGATTGAAATAGTCTCCCGCCTGAGCGATTCCTAAATCGATGCGCTCGGCCCCGGCCAATGGATGTACGTCGCCCGCGTCCAACTCTTGTTGGAATTTATGAATCCGGCAAATCAGATCTCCCATGTGCCGAATAGGATTCTCGGAGAACGGAACGTATTGCGTGTGCATGCCGCCACGGTCGGATGTCAGCGTCATCGTGAAGACCATTGAACCCATGCTCATTACCCACAATGCGTCGGGGCCTTCGACAATGATGATCCGGTCGCAGGCGATGCGTCCTTCGTTAATGTCGTCGATCAGTGCGCGGGGCCCGTCCTTTTCCGCTTCCGGTTCTTCGTGACCGACGACAGCCGTCAACAACAAGTCGCCCTTCAACTTGACACCCGACGCCAACAACGCGCGAGCGGCTCCCAGAATTGCCGCCATACCGCCTTTCATGTCGGTTGTGCCACGACCGTAGAGCAAATCACCGTCACGATAGCAGAGCTGATTGTTGTTATTCGGGATCGTGTCCAGGTGCCCATTCAGCATCAACGCCGGCCCGTCACCGGTTCCTTGAATCCGCGAGTACAAATTCGGCCTTCCGTCAGTTACTTGGCGGACGTCGACATCCAAACCCAACTCGCGCAGTTGCTGCTCATAACAGCGGCACACTTCAGCTTCATTCATCGTGACACTGGGAATCTCGACGAGCATTTGTGTTTGCCGAGCCAACCATTCGGCGTCGATCGCATCAACCACGGCTAACGAATCGGACATTCTCCAACTCCTTGATGGTTCCATCGTTGATTGGAACGCGAATTTTTGTGGTTAGTCTTATCAACGAGAATGACAACACCAAGTAGGTCCCGCGAGCCGAGCGGGACGCTGATCGCTGTTCACTCAAATCCCGCTGCCGTCGTTGTGAGCGTCGGAGAATTGTTGGTTCATTTCGAGTGCCGGTTCATCGACGTCAGGACGTCCCACGACTTTGGCGGGAACTCCGGCCACCGTGCGGTGGCTGGGTACGTCATCCAGAACAACGCTGCCGGCGGCGATTTTAGCGCCCTCGCCGATTTCGACATTGCCCAGGATTTTGGCGCCCGCTCCGATCAGTACGCCGTGACGGACTTTCGGGTGCCGGTCACCGAGTTGCTTACCGGTGCCGCCCAACGTCACTTCGTGCAGCATCGACACGTTATCCTCGACGACGGCCGTTTCGCCGATGACAACACTTGTTCCATGGTCGATCAGAATCCCAGAGCCGATCCGAGCAGCCGGATGAATGTCGACGCCGAACACTTCGGAAATCCGATTCTGTATGTGAATCGCCAGCGAACAACGATCGCCCTGCCACAGCCAATGCGCGATACGATACGACTGCAATGCGTGAAAACCCTTGAAGTAGAGAAATGGCTCGAAAAACCCCCGCGAAGCCGGATCGCGATCGTGGACGGCCTTCAAATCCGCCCGAATTGCATTACCAATCACGGGGTTGGCCGTCAGTGTTTCGTCGATCAACTCACGGATCAGCATCGACGACAGACTGGGCGAGGCCAGCTTACCGGCCAAATGAAAACTGAGCGCGTCTTCCAGCCGTTCATGTTTCAACACGGTCGCGTGCAAAAAGCTCGCCAAAATCGGTTCGCGTTCCGATTCCGCCTGAACTTCGTGGCGGATTGTGTTCCAAATCAGATCTGAATCGGTCATGCCAGTCATTGATCCCCAAAAACGGTCTTACTTCGCGTGACTACTTCAATGTCCAATCGAGTAGGCAGAATGATCAGGACAGAATTATGGGACGCCTGCCTCGTTGATTACTCTGCCCCATGATTCTGCCAACACAATTTAATCGGCAAATGAAAAACCGACAACATGTCAACTAATCATCGTCTTAATCAGTTATTGCGTTCTTCGTCCAATTTCCTGACCCGTAAGCCGAAACGTTCGGATTCCAGCCGCAATGCACTGCGATCCCCCTTGAAATCGAAGTCATGCAGAAAGACGTTGAATTTTCGCAGAAGGGCCATCTTGTGGTCGCGCAAAGGAGGGATCTCGGAGACGAGGGTCTCTAAGTTAGCGATGCGACGATCGTTTTCAAGTTTCGCACGAAACTGCCGATCGATAGAATCCACGGAATGTGGACCTTGGGAATTGAAACGTCCGACCGAATCGGCGCTGTCGCGCTTGTGTACGACGGTCAGTGCGTTGAAGAACGGCAACTCGAAAAATCCGGACGACGGCACGCTCAGACGCTTGTCTCCGAAATCGATTCCATTCTGAAAAAGCACGCCGTCGAACCGAAAGACTGCGATTTGGTGGGGGTCAGCGTCGGCCCGGGCAGTTTCACGGGATTGCGGATCGGCGTCGTGTTTGCCAAGACGTTTGCGTATGCCACCGGTTGTCACGTGGGAGCAGTTAACTCATTGCACGTTCTCGCACAGCAAGCGCCCGACGCGACCACCGAGATTTGGGCAATCGCCGATGCTCAGCGATCCGAGTTGTTTGTTGGGAAATTTGTGAAATCGGACACTGGATTCTTGGATCCTGTCGCTGACATCGAGATTTGTGATGCCGTTTCCTGGTTCCGGTCACGGTCGCCGGTCGAGCTGGTCGGCGGGACCGTTGTCGAGAAATATCAAGACGATCTGAGTTGCCGTGTGGTCGAGGCTGCTCGGCGGCAGCCAAGTGCCGCGTCAGTCGCCCTGCTGGCGGAACGGAATTTTCATGCCGGCCAAACCGACGATTTGTGGACTCTGGAGCCAAAGTATTTTCGCAAGAGTGCCGCGGAAGAAAAATGGGATGCCAAAACATCTCAGCCCGAGACATGACCAATTGGATGTTCGGATTGAAACCGATATACTCGTTACGGTCGCGAATTGTGGTTTTGGCCCGCCATCTCTACTGTGTGATCCTCAAGATTTGACCGTGCAAAATATATGATCCTGCCAGCAATTGCGGCACGTCACGATTGACTCTGAATCCCCATTTCGTCGAGGAGTTTCCATGGCCCTGTTTGAAGTCGAAACGAACGCGCACATCATGATTAGCTGGGCCGAGTCGCAGGACGATGCGGAACAATCCGCCAAACAACACTACCCGGAAGAAGAAATCGTCCGTGTTACCAAACGGCCACGAGATATCTGGGTCATCTCGAAACGCTTATTAGGAATTCAAGGAATGGCCGAACCGTGCGACAAGGCACGCGACTGCCTGGCCCGCGCGAAGGGCGACAAGCTGCACGCCATTCGGCTGTACATGCTCGATACGGGAGTCGACTTGCACGAGGCACAGAAGGCGGTCGAGACGAACATGTCACTGGGCTGGTAGGGATTCGAGTCCAAGACTGAGTCCTGGCCGACCAATAACTGTTGCATAGTCGCCTTTCGCTCCACGAAAGTTGCGCTACTTTCGCGGAGCGAAAGGCGACACTGATTGATCGGCCGTTGCTTATCGTGATATGCGCTTCACAACTTCTTCCGGCGTGAGACTCTTTTCGGTTAGCGTCAAATCTCCGCCAACAGCCGAGTAGATCCGCGTCAGCGGTTTCAGCTCGCCGACCGGTGACCCAGAAGTCCCCGCGACCGTTAGACGTCTCGGCGCGGCCAATGCGGCCAGACCTCCGACACCTCCATATTTCAGGGCACCCGGCAGAAAGTTGGGGTCCGACGTCTCGTCGATCTTGCCAAATCCGAATCCGCCCAAATCAACAACCGTTCGGTCGACAGCGTCGCCCGCCAAGGCACTGGCCAGCAAAACCCAGACTCCAGCGCCGCCGGTTCCCGTCAGCCGGATTTGCTTGACGCCCTCACGGGATTTCAATGCTCCGATGACCGTCAAGATGTCACGCACTCGATTCGAGAGAACCGGGCGGTTGTAGCCGAATGTGTAACCGTGGTATCCCTTCTCGACCGACACCGATTCTGGTGGTTTCTTGCCGTCCACGAACTCGCCGGTCAGATACACATCGGCCGAAACGACCATGAAGCCCTTTTCGAGAAGCTGAATGCTGGCTGCTGACGACGGCTGTTTCGATTTGCCTTCACCATCAATCCAAAGCACCGCGCGTCCGTCCCACTTGTCCGAGCGAGACATAACGACCGGAATGCGTTCACCGGTTCCCTTGCGTCCGACAATCAACTGCGTGGTTACCGAAAACGTTTTGCCGTCTTCTGAGGATGCGCCTTCCGCGCCGGTCTCTTTGATTTCGAGTTGTGCGGCAGCGGGAACACCCTCGTCAAGCAGCACTCGTGCCGCGGTCCCAACGATGCGACGATACTCGTTGATCCTCTTTCCCGTCGCCGGGATCAATGCGGCATATTGCCGATTGGAAACTTCCGTCATGTACTGCCGCAATTCGTCGGCCGACTTGGCATCTTTGGGCAGCGGATGCTCGTCGTCGAAGACGCTCATTTCAGAGATTGACAATGGCTCGA
>CAUZVF010000309.1:0-6476 GCA_963582955.1 Planctomycetota bacterium | reverse complement strand
AGCCACCAATGGACGCGCCGAATCTTCATGTTTGAAATCCCCCGGCCAAACCGTACAAACGAAACGATGTACATTGCCATCGTCTTGTTTGCTACATCGACGAGAATCGCGCCAAGCGCCAGAAGAACTAGGTCCAGTACGAGCCTAATAGAAGACATGGCGCTATGAACAGAAATATCCGCAGCTGCTGAAAAACCGCCAGGCCACGAACAATCGGTACAACTCGTCAGCCTAAACGACACCACCGATCAAACTCATATCATTCACACGATCCGTTTCCGCGCAAGCTGTCTTCCTGCTTGGTTCAACTGTCGCGAAACACAGATTCGATTCGTTTCTATACAAGCTTGAGTGAATCCTCGATGAACAGACGCGACCATCATCGTAACAACAAGAACCAGCCACCAATGGACGTTCCGAAGTAACCGTTCACGAGTTGAGCACTAACGATGGCGGGGCTTGTTTTGAAAAATGCGCGGTGACTGCTTTGGTTAAGTAGTCGTAAGCGGATCGATTTTGCAGACGACAAGTTTCTGATCCCGTCAGTATACGTTCGACGAAACGACTGCCCGATTCGCTTTGAGTGCCAAAACTCACCTTGCGGTAGATGACTTCCGGACGCACGGTGCGCTCCGCTGTGTTGTTGGTCGGCTCGATGCCGTTCACGTCAACGAAGGTCCACAACCATTGGCGGTGTTTGTACAACTCGCTGCACATCCCGATGAGCCGTTTGTTGCCGCTGAACTTGCCGCGCAGCAGTGAAGTCGGCCCGGCTGTGCCGGCCGGAGCGGATTCAGCACGATGGCATTGATTCGAAAGCCGATGGCATCTCGCAGCGGGCGAACCGGACGATTGACACAGAAACGGCGCACGCCGATAGGTTGCAAAGGTGAAAAACAATCGTCCACGAACATGCCTGACCGGCAGCTCGGCATTCACTCATCCGAACTGATTCCGATGGCCAGCACACAGCCGGCCCTACTCGCCCTATTCGACCCGAGGCGTGCCCATTTAGATTCGCACGGCGAGTTGGTCGATGAATGAGTTTCTGCAGCATGACTCGCGGACTTCAAATCACCGATCAAGTTCCCCACAATCATCGTGTTGATCAGCCAAGATGATTCTGTCGCCCGGAACAACTTCTGGAGTATCGAGATGAAAAGCTGGGTTTGTCGCTGCCTGTTGTCCTTCGCGTTGACGACGTTCGTTGTCGGGGCCGTGACGGCTCGGGCCTCCGAGCGTGTGAACATTCTGTTGTTCACGGCCGATGATCTGCATGCCGAGTCGGTTGGCGCGTTCAACGGACAACCCCAAGGGCTGACTCCGCATTTGGACCGGTTCGCAAAGCAGGGCATGATGTTCGATCGGGCGCATGTGAATGCGGCGATCTGTGCTCCCAGCCGGGCGATCATGCACACGGGGCTGTTCAGCCATCGTTCCGGAGCGATGGGATTCATGAAGGCCAAAGCCGGCACTCCCGATGTCGTCACGACGCTACAAAAATCCGGATACCTGGCCGGCATCCTGGGGAAAGTCGCACACTCGACGCCGGTTCGCTCGATGAAGTGGGACTATCAATTCGACCGACAGGAACTCGGCAACGGCCGCAACCCGGAAATCTACTATCAGCGTTGCCGAACATTCTTCGATCGGTGCCGCCAGGAAGACAAGCCGTTCTATTTCATGGTGAATTCTCACGATCCGCATCGTCCGTATTGCAATCCGAAGAAACTGACCAAGGGTGCCGCGATGCCGTCGAAGGTCTACGAGCCATCGGAAGTCGTCGTGCCGGGATTCCTTCCCGATCTGCCGGGAGTCCGTGAAGAACTGGCCCAGTACCAGAATTCCACAAGGCGGTTGGACGACACGTTCGGCAAGACAATGCAGGCCTTGCAGGAATCGGGCTTCGCGGACAACACGCTTGTCATGTTCCTGTCGGATAATGGAATCGCCGTTCCGTTCGCCAAGTGCAACGCGTGGTTTCATAGCACGCGAACTCCGTTGCTGGTTCGCTGGCCGGGTGTCGTCAAGCCGGATAGCGAGAATCGCGACGACTTTGTCTCGGGCGTCGACTTGTTTCCGACGTTTCTGGAAGCGAGCGGCGCGAAGGGTCCGCGAGTACTCAACGGACAGTCGATCGTTTCGCTGTTGAAAGGCCAACACCACCCCGGGCGAGACTACGTCTTCACTCAGATCGACAAGAAGGCCGGGAACGATGCCGTGCCGATGCGGTGTGTCCAGAACGCGAAGTTCGGTTACATTTATAACCCGTTCAGCGATGGCAAACACAGGTATCGAAACAACAACGAAGGCAATTCCATGGCCGCGATGAACCTGGCGGCCAAGACAGACCCCGCGATCGCCGCACGAGTGCATCTGTTTCGTTATCGAGTCCCTGAGGAATTCTATGATCTCGAACACGATCCCGATTGCCTGCACAACCTGATCGACGACCCTGACCACGTTCAGACCATCAGCGCCCTACGACTCCGTTTGCAAAACTGGATGACTCAATCCCACGACCCGATGCTGCCGGCATTCTTACATCGTTCGGACCGAAAACTCGTCGACGCCACGATGCTCAAGACCTACGGCCCCCCGCCAAAGCCCCGAAAAAAGAAGAAACGTAACAAGAAGGCGCAGCGTCAAGGTGCTCAAGACGCGCCGCCGTCGGCAGTCGATTAGCCTGCTTTATGTACGGGAATCCGTCGTAGGGTGTGTCGAGGTCGCGAAATTCAGTGGTGCGTCCGCGCAACCCATTCGATCCGCAATCCACATTCTGTGCGGAAAGTATCGTCTAACTGCGACCGAAGACGCACCGGCAAAACGGCTTGCTTGACGGCGCCCTACGACTCGCGCGCAACACACGTTAGCACCCCAAACCGTCTGTGTTTAACGGGGCCATCCGGTTTTTTCGAGACCCGTCAACGACCATTCGGCCACCACCACAAGATGCCGTATCCGTGAGATTCCAGGCAGCACCTCGCTTTCTTCTGTCGGACTCTCGCAAGATCTGCAAGACTGCTAGTTTTCTGCCGCGACTTGATTTTCAGGTGGCCGGGGCTGGACTCAACGACGAAACGCGCAAACCTAGAATTGAAAAAACGCTAAAATCGGGCTTTCCGTTGCGACAGATATTCCAGAAGCGCCTTTCCAAACGGCATACTGGTATCGAGTCGCACGTAATCGGCGCCGATCGAGCGGCACTCGCGCTGATATCTGTCACACAGGTCATTCAATGTTTCCAGGTAATCGTCGCGGATTCCATTGGCATCGATGATCAATGTGTCGTTTGTCTCGGGATCAATCAAATCCACCATGCCGTCAAACGGGAACGTGGCTTCAGCCTCGTCCAAAACGTGAAAAACGATCACGTCGTGTCCCGCGTGACGTAGCAGACGCAGGCTTTCGATGACGGCATCGGGATCGGTCAGCAGGTCCGAAAACAGAATCAGCAGACTACGATGTCGAATCATGGCAGCAATCTGCCGCAGGTTGCGGCCGATGTCGGTTTGGCCCAGCGGCTGCGATTTGGCCAAGAGAGCCAAGATATTGCCGAGCTGTGTCCGTTTGCTCCGCGCCGGCAAACTGTTGCGGATCTTCTCGTCGAACGTGATCAGCCCCACCGGGTCCTGTTGATGGATCATTAGGTAACTGAGCGCCGCGGCCAGGCAAATCGAATAGTCGAACTTTGTTAGTTCCTGCCGATATGTGTAGGCCATGCTTTCCGACAAATCCATCAGCAGATAGCCGGTGATGTTGGTCTCGGCCTGGTACTTCTTGACATAGAACCGATCGGTCTTCGCATAAACCAACCAGTCAATGTCCTTGGGATCGTCGCCTTGCGAGTATCGACGGTGCTCACTGAATTCGACACTGAAGCCTTGGAAGGGACTCGTATGCAGCCCGCTCAAGAATCCTTCGACAATGAACCGCGCCCGCAAATCCAGCCGCGCCACCGTCTGAATCACTTCAGGTTTCAGGTATTCTTCGGACGAAGGCATTGAGACGTCACTCGTATTTTGGGATGCTCGGTTCCGGAACCTCTTGCAACAGCCGGGTGATAATGTCCTCGGTGGCGAAGCCTTCGGCCTGAGCTTGAAAGTTGGTCGAAATGCGATGTCTCAAAACGGGAATCGCCACGCGTCGGATGTCTTCCAGCGAAACGCTCGGCCGGCCATTCATCGCGGCAATGGCTTTCGCGCCGGAAATCAGGAACTGACCAGCTCGCGGACCCGCGCCCCAGTCAACCATTTCCTTGACAAACTTGGGAGACGCGCCATCCCCCGGCCGCGTCGCCCGCACGAGCCGCGCCACATAGTTGATCGTCAACGGAGCCGCCTCGATCGTGTTGACTTGTTTTTGCAAATAGACGATCGATTTCGCCGAGAGAACTTTGCGAATTTCCGGTTTTTCAGCCGCTGACGATCCCGACAGGATTTTCTCTTCTTCATCCAGATTCGGGTAATCGACTTTGACGTTGAACATGAAGCGGTCTAGTTGCGCTTCGGGGAGCGGGTACGTTCCTTCCTGCTCGATCGGATTCTGCGTGGCGATCACAAAGAATGGCTCGGGCAGTTTATACGTGTTCTGCCCCACAGTCACTTCATGCTCTTGCATCGACTGCAGCAGCGCGGCTTGTGTCTTCGGCGGAGTTCGGTTGATTTCGTCCGCTAGCAAGATATTGGTGAAAACTGGCCCGTGCACGAACCGAAACTCACGCCGCCCGCTGTCTTTTTCATCCAAGACGTTCGTGCCGGTAATATCAGACGGCATCAAGTCGGGAGTGAACTGAATTCGCTTGAATTTGACATCGAGAATCTCGGCAATCGTGCTGACGATCAGAGTCTTCGCCAAACCGGGAACACCGACCAGCAGACAGTGTCCGCCGGTGAAGATTGCCGACATGATCTGTTCAATGACGGCATCCTGGCCGACGATGACTTTATGTAACTCTTCCGTCATCAAGTCACGGTGCCGCTTGAACTTCTCTAAAAAGTCATCGAAATCGCGTTTTTCGGCAGCCAATGCGATTGGGCTCCTTGTTGGAAAAGGGGTTCGTTCAACCGTGAGCCGAAGGCGACTGCGTTTCTGAGGTCCGCCTTGTATTGTGCAACGCTGTCGCCTTCGGCTCGCCGTTAAACGAAGAGTTTAGTCTTGTCGTACAATCCGCACTGCTGACCGAGTCTATAGTCGTCGATCACTTCGCGATAGCGGATGCGGCAAATAGGACTCAGCCAATTTGAATTGTCTGGTTCGAGTTATCAATTCGTGAACTTTTCGCGGCCGGGGCGCGCATAACAAATATGGTCTCACCAAATCAGGTGTCGCGTTCGCCGCTGGCGTGGTAAGATCCAGTGAGCCCTTCAAAGGTGAACGGCGGACGCGAATTTACCAGCAGCAACCGGACGCTAGCGCGTCGCGGCTGATGAAATCAGCCGATGGGCGCTAGCCCACGGTTTTTAATTGGTAGGTTCTCATCCGCCTTCAAAACAGACCACGTCTGAAGCCGAGGAACCGGACAATGATCAAATTCCGCCGCATTGTTGTCGTACTGTGTCTGATTGCAAGTTTTCTTTTTTGCAATCCGTCTCGAGGCGCGGATCTTTCGTCGGAGAAAGTGCTGCGGTCGATCGATCGCGCCAAGAAATTCTTAGCCAGCCGGCAAGTCGCGGATGGATCTTGGGAGGGCGGCGGCCGCTACAAAGTCGGAGTGACCAGTTTGGCGCTGTTGTCGCTCATCAATGGCGGGATGACGGTCGACGACCAGCCCGTGCAACGGGCTCTCGCGTATCTTCGTGCCGTCAAGGATCCCGCGCTGACGTACGAAGTGTCACTAATGATCATGGCGATGGCCGCCGCGAAAGATGGGATTCGAGACAATTTGCGGATCGGCAGCCTTGCCCAAAAGCTGGAGAACTCGCAAATCAAAAACGGCCCGGCGGCCGGGGCCTGGAGCTATGGTGTCAACGCCGGAATTGTCACCGGCGGCGATCACAGTAACACTCAGTTCGCGGTCCTGGGATTGCGGGACGCCGTTCACGCCGGAATTTCCGTCGATCGTCAAACGTGGAAGCGCGCCCGCGACCATTGGCTACGAACACAAGGCAGTGACGGCGGATGGGGGTACGGCGCGACGGGACCGTCCGGGGCATCGGGCAGCATGACTGTCGCCGGAATCGCGTCGATGCTGATCACGTCGTCGATGCTGCGTGATGACAAGGACGTCGACAAAGACGGCAACCCAATCTGCTGTGGGGAACTCGAACGGAGTAAAGAACAGGAGTCGCTTGAACGGGGAATCGCCTGGATGGAACGCCGGTTCTCGGTCGGGCACAATGTCGGCGGGAGATCGTGGTTGCTGTATTACTTGTACGGATTGGAACGCGCCGGCCGGCTCAGCGGACGCAGGTTCTTTGGAGATCACGATTGGTACCGAGAAGGCGCGGCGTTTCTGGTCGGAGGACAATCCAAAC
>CAUZVF010000308.1:0-6482 GCA_963582955.1 Planctomycetota bacterium | reverse complement strand
CCAGCCCCTTGCCCGGCCCGACGAATTCTTCCCACCAGCCCGGCTTGCGGCTTTCAGGCGAATGCCAGCCGGCCGCATGAGCATCTCCGGTCAAGGCATGGCAGACAAAGATGGCGTTGTCACGTTCCGGGCTCAGCTCACCGTACGTCTCGTAAGCAACAGTAATCGGCCCCAATTCGGAACCCGACGCCAACTTCAACCGAGCGGGCGGTTCGAAGAGCGTTGTATATTTCGTTTCCACGAACCCGACGGAATCCGAACCGGGTTCGATGACTTGTGATATTTCGTTTGACATGCGAGTCGTTCAACATGGTTTTTCCCGGCTCCGCCGGCTAGTTCGTGTGGCAATTACACAACCGATGATTGTTCTGACTACCTTGCGCTCGGATCGGCACAGAAGGTATTCATTACCGTTCAGAACAACCACGCCCTACGTGATCGATTATAGAAGTCGTCTAAGCCGTCAGACAAGCGGTGCACGATTCCGACCGATTGTGACGAATTGAATACAGGATGATGATCTGGATTGGCGGGGATGCTGAATCCGCGTAGGACGTAGTAGGGGCAATGCTTGACGTTCGTCCCTAAACCGCACTTTCACCAATCAGAAACTCGTTGAATCCCCGTGAAAACAACGAGCATTGGTGGAACGCGCGTTGAGCGCAGAGTATCATCGGCTCAATCCAACTTCCGGCGTGGGCACAATACACTCCGCGACGGAGCTGATCAACAAAGTCACGAAAACTGTCTTATTGAATTGCAACCATATGGACAGTCGCACGCATATCCATTGGGGTCATGACACGGAACACTCTCTTCAAGACTGACTCTCCGGTCGCAATCCGTCAGCCAAAGACGGACCGTTTGATCCTCGCGCGATTCCTCACGGAAGCCGCGTTGGATAAGCGGCTCGACGAAGATGAACTCAAGAGGGCTCACGAAATTCTCGTAAAGTGGGCCGATCTGGAATCGACCGGCCGGCTTGCAAAACTAAAAGAAACGCAGATGCAGGGTGATTTCCTGGCACAAGTGTTTGGTGCCGCGCTTGGTTACGCAGGACCGGTTGACGGAGCAGACCATTGGCATCGATTGCAACATCAGGCGATTGCCGGCCAGACTCCTGATGCGATTCTGGGACACTTTCGCCAATCGGAACCGCCAATCCCGCTTGCGGTCGTCGAACTGAAAGGTCCGACAATTCATCTCGACCGTGACCGTTCAAACGGCCGGACCGCCGTCGACCAGTGTTGGGACTATCTCGTCAATACGCCACGCGTGTGCCGTTGGGGGATCGTGTCGAACATCGTCAGCTTCCGTCTGTATGAGCGAGATTCCACGAAACGTGCGTACGAACATTTCACGCTGCAATCGCTTCGGAAATGTGACAAATTCAAACAGTTCTACATTCTGTTTCATCGTCAGGGACTGGTCGAAGAATGGGGGTTTAATCCGCCACGCGCCGTGGTCTTGTTGCGCCACTCCGTCGAGCGTCAACGGGAAGTTACCGACCGGCTGTACGACGCCTATTCGCACAACCGAACGGAACTGATTTCGCATCTACATTTCAAATTAGATCACCCGCTGGACGCCGCCATTGAAATGGCTCAGCGTCTGTTCGACCGGATCATGTTCATCGCGTTTTGCGAAGATCGCCACCTCTTGCCCGAAAAGACGATCCCCAAGGCTTACACGGTGGCCGGTTTTTACGCCGTGACCAATCCCCGCTGGCAGAACTTCAAGAACCTGTTTCGCTTCATCGACGAAGGCAGCGATCCGCACGAAATCCCCAGGTACAACGGCGGACTGTTTGCCAAACACGCGGTCGATGAATTGGAACTTCCCGACACGCCGTGGACCACATTCTTCAAAACGATCAGCACTTACGACTTCGCTGATGAAGTCAACCTTGATGTTCTCGGACATTTGTTCGAACGGTCGATCACCGAACTGGAAAAGCTGAAAGAGTCGGGGCTGTTCGGCGGAGATCTGGAAAAAGTTCAGCAGTACGCCGCGATGCCGCAATCGGTGAAACGAAAGCAACTCGGCATCTACTACACGCCGTCGGAACTGACCAGCCGGATTGTGCAGTACACGATCGAGGAATTGATCGTCCAGCGATTTGCCGCTGCTGCCGTGGAATTCGGCGTGCCGGAAAAAGAAGGCCTTCGCGGCATTGCGCCCGAAGACGTTGAATACTGGCGAGGTTGCCTCGCGATTCTGCGGAGCCTGAGAATCGTCGATCCCGCGTGCGGCAGCGGCGTGTTTCTGTTTCAGGCGTATAATACGCTCGAGCAGCGCTACTACGAAGTACTCGGCCATCTGGAACAGGCCGGCGACAGCAGCGCGAACGAGCTGGCCGATCAGGTGCCGCAGTTTATTCTGCAGGAGAATCTGTATGGCGTTGACCTGTCACCCGAGGCCGTCGAGATCACGCAACTGGCCCTCTGGATCCGCTCGGCCACGCCCGGTCAAACGCTGGCCACGCTCTCGGAAAACATCGTCCACGGCAACTCACTGGTCCACGACCTGGAAATCCACCCGCACGGTTTTGACTGGCGAGAGCGGTTTCCCGAGGTGTTCGACCGCGAGGAATCCGGTTTCGACTGTGTGATCGGCAATCCGCCCTGGGAACGGATCAAGCTGCAGGAACGCGAGTTCTTTTCGCTCCCGGCACCCGAAATCGCTACGGCGACCAACGCCGCCAAACGCCGCAAGCTGGTCGGGAAACTCGAATCAGACGCTCCTGCGCTGTTTGAGCAGTACGAGCAGGCACTGGCCGCCGCAAATTCGCTGTTGACTTACTGCCGCAAGAGTGACGAGTTTCCACTGACCGGCAAAGGCGACATCAACACCTACGCCGTGTTTGCCGAACTCGCTTACCAACTCGTCGCCCCGCACGGTCGAGTGGGATTGCTCGTCCCATCCGGCATCGCTTCGGACAAAACGACGAAGGATTTCTTTGCGGCGGTCGCAGAATCGAACCGGCTGATTCGGTTGTACGATTTCGAAAACAAGAAAGTCTTCTTTCCCGACGTTCACGCTTCGTTCAAGTTCTGCATCCTCAACTTCGCCGGTGAAGAAGCGACTTCAACAGAAGCTGACTTTGTGTTCTTTATCCATCGTGTCGAAGAACTCGAAGACAGGTCGCGCCACGTTTCGCTTAGCGGCGAAGATATCCGGCTGCTGAATCCGAACACGCGGACTTGCCCGATTTTTCGCTCGCGGCGTGACGCGAAAATCACCAAGGCGATTTACCGCCGCATCCCCGTGTTGGTCGACAGGAACCGCAAAGGTCCGACTGGCAACCCGTGGGGAATTCGATTCAAGACGATGTTCCATCAAACAAACGACGCCGAACTGTTCCGCGAACCGGACACTCTGAAGGCTGAGAAGTTCAAGCTAACAGAAAATTGTTGGATCAAGAGAAAACGAAAGTGCCTCCCGCTGTATGAAGCGAAAATGTTTCGGCCTTACGACCACCGGTTTGGCACAGTCTTTGAAGACACGTCAAATTGGGTCAATCAGGGGCAAACTCACGAAACGAATCTGGTCCAACATCAGAATCCGGAATTCGTCGTTCTTTCTCGGTGGTGGATTGACGAGGAGGAGGTAAGCGACCGACTACTCGATCCGTTACCCCCGGCATTGCTTGCGTTTCGTGACATCACAAGAGCCACGGATGTCCGAACTTTCATCGCGTCAATGATCCCAACCGTTGGTGTGATCAACACTGCACCTCTGATACTTCCCAGCGAAGTTTCCGACCGACGAATGACTTGTCTGCTCGGCTGTCTGAATAGCATTCCGCTCGATTTCGTAGCGAAGTGCAAGACCGGACATATTCACCTGAACTTTTTCATCGTGGAGCAACTACCAGTCCTGGCTGCGGATACCTACGACAAACCGTGCCCGTGGGAGCGCGGCACAACGCTGGAATCTTGGATCAGCGAGCGAGTGCTCAAGTTGACCTGCACGGCCGAAGACATGCTGCCGCTGGCCGAAGCGTGTGAGTTCACCAGCGGCAGTTTTCAGGCGGAATACGGCGGCCGGCTCAACAAATGGGACGAAGCCGAGCGGGCGGAACTGATGGCCGAACTCGACGCCGCGTTCTTCCACCTCTACGGCATCGACCGCGACGACGTCGAGTACATCCTCTCCACGTTCAAAGGCATCCACGGAGAAAGAACGCTCTTCCCCGATCACTGCAGCACCGCGCAGTACATCGTGCGAAAGTACGCCGAAATGTCATTCCCGTCATGAGCAAGTTGTGCGTGGATCAGTCGATATCCCGCCGCCCGAATGACTCACGTCCGCGAACGGTTGCCGGCTTGGGCAAGCTAGGGTAGCACCAACACTCGTATGTTCGACAGTAATTTGGCGGAATGAAAAACGCGTTGTGTCGCGGTTTGATAGTCCGATTCTTTCGCTTGGAAGATGTCGCAGAACTTCTGTGGGTTACGGTCGACCAGCGGGAACCACGAACTTTGCACTTGGATCATGATACGGTGTCCCGAGCGGAAGTTGTGATAGATGTCAGGCATTGTGAACTTCACACGGGTCGGCGCGTTTGGTTGGAATGGTTCCGGTTTTTCGAAACTGTTGCGAAACTTTCCTCGGATCACGTCGCCGCGCACCAGTTGCTGGTAGCCGCCCATCCGCACTTCTTTTGGGTTCTTTTTGGGATCGGGGTAGTCGTCGGGGTAGACGTCAATCAGCTTCACCACCCAGTCACTGTCGGTTCCTGAAGTTGAAACAACCAAGTTAACTTCGATGGGGCCAACCAGAGTCATGTCGTCGTCCAATTCCTCGGTCTGATAGACCAGCACGTCCGTCCGTCGTGATGCGAAACGTTGATCGGCGATCATGTACTCGGCCTTCATGCCCGTGACGATTCCGCTCATGTAAGGGACCGGTTTGGCCGGGTTGCTGAGGTATTCGTCGTAGGCGTTCTGATCACCATTGTCCCGCGGCGGGTTGGCCGAAAGCTGCTCGCCCTCGCGAAAGTACAACGACTTAGGCCGCGCTTGTGCGGGTGGCCACTTGTCGTATTTTCTCCATTGGTTGGTCCCCATCTCAAACACCCAGGCCTCGGGGTGAGGGATTTCCCCTTCGTCTTTCAGGTGTCGTTGGAAGAAAGGGAATTCGATGTGTTGGCGGTAGAAGTCAGACGTCTTCGAGTTGAACGGAATATCTCCGAAAGACGATCCCTCACCTTTCGCCCATCCACCATGTCGCCACGGACCCATGACCAGCGTGTTGACCGTGTTGGGATTACGGGCTTCGATCGACTTGTAGGTTTCGAGGGCTCCGAACAGGTTTTCGGCATCGAACCAGCCGCCGACCGTCATTACGGCGGGCTTGACGTTGTTGAGTTTTGACCGGATGTTACGAGACTTCCAGAACTCATCATACGTTCCATGTCGCATTGTCTCGATCCAGAACCGGACATCGCCCTTCAAGTACTTCTCGTCGATCTCCCGCAGCGTTTTGATGCGGCGATAAAACTCGTAGCCGTCGGGAGTGCCGTACTCGAACGTTTCGCGCGGGAAATTCTTCGTGGGCTCGGGGCGGTCCCGCCCGTTACGAGACATCCAATTGAACATGTGAGCTAGAAAGAAGGCTCCGTTGTGGTGCCAGTCGTCACCCATGAACCAGTCGTTGACCGGTGCCTGCGGCGACGCGGCTTTGATGGCCGGGTGCGAATCGATGATTCCCGCAACCGTGTAGAAACCGGGATACGAAATGCCGGCAATGCCGACCCGGCCATTGTGGCCGCGAACCTTTTTCAGCAGCCATTCGACGGTGTCCCAGGTGTCGGTGCTTTCGTCGATCTCGGTCTTCTTCGTTTTCTTCGGGCGGTGCGGTCGCATGTGGACGAAATCGCCCTCCGACATCCAGCGGCCACGTACGTCTTGATAAACGAAGATGTAACCGTCTTTGCCAAACAGCGGCGACGGGCCCAGGTTCTCGGGGTACTGATCCGCTCCGTAGGGCTTCAGGCTGTACGGCGTTCGTTTCATCAACATCGGATAAGTCTTCGAATCGTCTTTGGGCACATAGACTGATGTAAATAGACGTTTGCCGTCGCGCATTGGGATGCGGTATTCGTACTTGGTGTAATGAGCCTTCACGTATTCGAGACCCTGGGCACGGACGACGCTCGGCAAAACCACTCCCAGCGCGACACAGAAGACAATGCGACTCAAACTTTGGAATTGATTCATTGGCTTGTTACCAAATGCTGTTTTGTTTTCGTGAGAATTGTTGATCTCGTCATCCATTGATGAGAGGTTGCCAGACACAGCCGTGCCACCAGCGCTTTGTCAAAGTTAAAAGCAGGTATGGCTCGTTCGAAAAAAAATGTCCCATTTCGGAAAAGGCCACACTAGCCCGACGCGCTAGCAAGGGACTGCGTTTTGCGGAGTTTCCGCTGTATCTCCCTCGCTGGCGCGTCGGGCTCGTGTGCGACATTTTTTTCGAAC
>CAUZVF010000307.1:0-6489 GCA_963582955.1 Planctomycetota bacterium | reverse complement strand
CAATCTGCTGAACTTCCATCGCTCCCGATTTCGTCAACGGACGCTCTGCATTCTGTGCTTTCGATGTGGCCTCGCCGTGTCGGACGAGATAGAGATACCGACTCATTGTTTGTTCTTCCCGGATGGCTGCTGATCGGGTACTCGCATGGCTTTCATTCTACGGCAAATGTAAACCACGGGGGAGTGATTCGCGAATTGATAAGTTATCGTCAACTACGCTTTTTTGTCATCTGACGTACGAAGAACATATATGAACATACACTACGATTGCCGTGTCCTAGCATCAATGACACCGATGAATTCCAACGCTATTTGTGAACTCCCTCACCGACTCAAACGAGGTTCCTGTGGAAGATCATCGTTATGCGACTTTTTGGTGAATATCTCGAAAAGCAATAAACCTTTTCTGCGATTTGTACGTTTAGTTTGAGTAGGAAAAACGTCTCTTTGGTGTCACGACAAATTGAAAGGGAATTCAATGCTGGTGCTCACCCGTAAGTCAGGCGAAAGCCTCGTAATTGACGATGTCATTCAGGTGACGGTGCTTGAGGTTCGCGGCAGTCGAGTGCGACTGGGCGTTGTCGCGCCAGAATCCGTTCACGTCATTCGCCAAGAATTACAGATCGCGGACGCGGAATCGCATTCAGAAGAAATCGTTGCGTGCCGATGTTGAAATTGGCGGGAACTTTGATGTCGTGAGATGCGTTAAACTCAAAGGACGATCCAAGCTGCCGTGGGACTCGTTTCTTTCTGATCGTTCCCACTGAGAAAGCAATGCTGAGATGAATACAGATTATCTGATAGACGAAGTCCGAACCGAAATTCGCAGCACCCACGCTACGAATGTCGCCAACAGCATTTTGAATGTGCTCGAAAGAGAGAATGTTGATCTGCACCGAGAGCCTTCGCTTGAAGAGATGAAGCGGATTGTTGTGGAAGCCTCGCGTGATGCCAATGAATGTCGGTGCACGCGCTGTCCAACGGATATTTCCGCCATAAAGTCATAGTGAACAAACGACTTGCCTCGCATTTTCTGGTCGGAGAACTGTCGAAGGATTACGCGTGATTGTCGAACAACTCACACGGATCACGCAAAACTGAGGCCGGTGGCGCAATAAAGTTAGATGAACGGTGAGCCGAGAATCCACTTACGGCAAGCTATGCCGCCTTTTTTGAATGATTTCACCAGCCCGCCGACGCACGACTTCACCTCAATCTCGTCGAGACTCACCGTGTTTATGCGTTGCGGCATAGCCGGGCGAGGAACGCACTGCAAAAGGGCTTGGATGCCCTGCTCCACCAAAACTCCACCAAAACTGAAGGCAAATGGTGGAATTAGTGGACAACACGGAAACGATGGATCGCTAAACTCACTTAAAAAACAGTGCGGAACACAGTGTAGCCTGCAATCGCGCTTGACTGGGGGTCAAGAGGTCGCAGGTTCAATTCCTGTCGTCCCGACTTTTCATATCAAAGGTTTGCGTCGAACGAGTTTCAACGGATAATGGAAACAGTACAGAATTCCGTACTGAATTATCGCTGAAACGAAAGAACCTGTGCCGCAACACAGGATTTTAGTTTTCCGTCGAGCCAGAATCTTCCACGGGCGTGAAAACCGGCGTTCCGTACGAGATTCTGGGTGCAGAGCGATCCAGCGGGGTCAGTTCCACGATTTTCCAATCGCCGGCCGATCGCAGCAGTTTCACGCGATGGCGTTTTTTGAAGTCGGAATAGGTGCGTTCCAGCACGAGCGTTATTTCGTCGTCGGCAGTCAATTCGGAATCGGTCGTGACGTAATTCTTCAAGTCTTGCTCGCTGTTACGCAGTTCCGTCGCAGCGGTTTTCTTTGAAATTGATTCCAAACGTCGAGCCAGCGTCTCTCGTAATGCACCTTGGAAGCAATCCAAATACGTTGCGGCGTCACCGCGCCCCGCAGCCGTCAGCATTTTGGCGATGACACGTTCCGGATCGCTTTCCTGAATCGAATTTATACGGCTTGATTTCGGAGACTCGGTCGAATTTTGACGGAGTACAACAGTGCCGACGCCGACAATCACAATCGTGACCGCAAGGGCAAGCAGCTTTCGAAGTGCGGGTTTTGAGTTCAAGGCTTGCACAGCTCCCAGGTCGTCTGGACGAAAGCAATGGCTCTCTTGAAAAAAGTTGTGGAAACGCCGATCCCGTAAACTCAATTGCGCCGTATCATCTGAATGAGCGTAGAATCGTTAATGACCAACTTAATGTAAAACTGACGACAAATGCGATGCAAAACTAAAATCATCCTCATTGGCGCATCACTGCTGATCGCTGGCATCGGCGCGCTTTTCGTCAAGGTGCTTCTGACCAGATCGAGGACATTGCTGTTGCAATCGGCAACCGGCACGAGTTGTCGGATGCCGAGGTCGCACAAGTAACCATCGCCGTCGAAGAAGCTCGACGTGAATATCCATTTGTGTCTCTCCGGGACCGATTGGCATACGAATCAGTCCATCGCTCGGCACGTCGAGTGATGCTTTCCGCCGATGCGGCGAGCGTATTGGAATTGATGGAGGAGAAAGAGTAGCTCTCAAGTCATTTTCCCACCGACAACAAGGACGGTGGGGCGGCTATTCGGCCCTGTGCGGGTCGCTGCCGATGCTTTCGGCGAATCGTTGCAGGCCGTGCTCGCCCAGGCGGCGGAAGAGGTCGAATTGCTTTTCGTCGGCATTCAGGCCATTCAGCAAGCCGTACAAAGTTGATCCCATGACGACGGCGGCGACCTCGACTACTCGCATCGGCAGGCGAAACTGTTTCAAGTCGGCGAAAATTTCCTCCGAACTGCAATATTCGCCGAACTTTTGCCCTTGAAACATCAACTCGATACCGTTGAAATCCTTGCTCCATTCGTAGTCGAACGGGTCATATTCGCGGCGGCGGTGCATGATCCAGAACGCTGATTCATTGAATCGTAGTCCGTTAGAATTCGCCACCAATGCAACTCCGGATGATCCCAAAAAACGTTTCGCCAAGCGCAGAATAATAGCGAACCGGGCACGACCGGCAATGTCAAAAAACAGAAGTCCATTCAGCGCTTGACAAAGGCCGCAATCTTTAATAATGAAATCACAGTTTCGGTGTCTGAAATGTCGCTCGGAGACGTTGTTGAAATTGTTTTTGGAAACTCAATGGAGAATTTTGAGGTTGGCAGCGATGAACATCTATCCCATTACAGAAAAAACAAGTGACGTTGGTGATATTTGGTCCGACGATTCCTCATTCGACGAAACGCAGACCACGACCGTACTCGAAATCGATACGGAAAAAGAAGTCGACCAGCAATACGGAGATGATCCGGAAGCGGCTGAAGACGACGAGCTCGAAGAAGAATTCGACGAAGAAGAACTCGATGACATGGATGAAGAAGATTTGGATGACGACTTGGACGACGACTTGGACGACGAGTTTGACGGCGACGACGATGAAGACGACGATAGCAAAGACGAGTTTTGATCGAATGCGAGATTTTACTTTCCGGCCGATCGCCGACGCCGGCAAATTCTGAGCCGGCTTACAGTCGAACCCCGAGATCAAGTCGATATCGGGGTTCAACCATTTCAGGGATCTTATATCTGACTTCAGGAGTAGCAACGCTTGTTGGAACTCGCACCAAGAATCGAAGCGGCTCGTTCGCTAATCGCCGAGCGTTGGAATCATCAGCCGCGCGTCGGAATGATCCTTGGCACGGGGCTCGGCGGACTGGCTGACCAAATCGACGACAAGACCATCATTCCGTATGGTGAGATCCCTCACTTCCCCGAATCGACAGTGCAATCGCATGCCGGACAGTTGGTCTGCGGTACGTTGAAAGATGTTCCTCTGGTTGCCATGGAAGGGCGGTTTCACTTCTATGAAGGCTACTCGATGCAGGAAGTCACGTTTCCCGTGCGCGTGATGAAAGCATTGGGCGCCGAGATCCTGCTCGTCACCAACGCCGCCGGTGGAATGAATTCGCAGTACGAACTCGGTGACGTGATGATTATCGAAGACCACATCAATCTCATTGGTGACAATCCGCTGCGTGGAATCAACGATGACAACTTGGGCCCACGTTTTCCCGACATGTCCGAACCGTACGATCGCGAGCTGATCGATCTCGCCAAGCAATCAGCACTCGAACTGGCGATTCCGTGTCAGAAAGGTGTCTTCGTCGCGGTCAGCGGACCGAATCTGGAAACCCGTGCCGAATATCGCATGCTGCGTTGGGCGGGCGCTGACGTAGTCGGCATGTCGACGGTCCCCGAAGCCATCGTCTCCGCACACGCCGGAATGCGGACGCTGGGTTTCTCGGTCGTGACCGACATCTGCCTGCCGGATGCGTTGGAACCGGTCAACATCGAGAAGATTCTGGAAGTTGCCGCAGTGGGTGGCGAAAGGTTGTCTCGATTGATCCCGCACATTTTCGACCAAATCTGAACTGTCCCGATGACGCGTAATTGGGTTTTGAAAAGTGAGCGGAATGACGCTCACTCTACCGACGGCATCGTTTCGTTAAGTTAAACGACGAGTCGGACAGTAATCCGTTTTGTCCAGGAACCTCACGGTTCCCGCTAGCCCAGTGAGCTAACCACGCTTGATATCGCCACCGTCAGAACGCATGTACGGAACATACTAACTGCCGTTCGACGGGGCCGGTTGCGTCGCTGGCCGGACACGATCAACCGTTTTTCTTCAATGCTCGTCAAATGCCGCAGAGAAACACGCCCAACAAAGACCTGATTCATAGTGACCCCTGCCGTTCTTTTCGGCGTAAACAAGCTCTTTGCTTTTGAATTGTGCCTGCCGAGATAGATGTCCCGCCCACAAATGCGGACAAAAGCCTGACCGCTAGCTTTGTGATGAAGATACGTCGGGATTCGGTTCTGAGGTCTTGCCATGATACGACTCCTTTTCGCCAGTTTCGTGGTAGAGCTACCACGAAACTCGGACCATTGAGCCGCACCTTCCCGAAGGACGGGTGAGCCTAACTTCAGGCTCCGGCAAGATTTCTGATAGTATCCCCGGCAAGATTCGAACTTGCAACCTCTGGCTTCGGAGGCCAGCGCTCTATCCAATTGAGCTACGGGGACGAGTCATGAAAAGCATTGCTCGATAGGCACTAGCGTAAACACTGCAATTGTTGCTGTCCAATGAATGCGCAGTGGCTTAGCCAACTAAGCTAATCGACGTGACTGGGCCGTGTGGCCGAGAAAACTCTGGTCCACCGTGACTTGACGATCGTTCGAATCGAAGGGTTTCTGTTTTGGCTGTCTATATTCTCGGTTTCACAGTTAATAATCTCATATTTGGTTCGAACGGGCGCCGCAACAGTAGTGTGTCCGCTCACACGTCTACCGGCCATTTCAATTCATCTGCTATACTTCTTGCAACAACTGTGAGAAGGACCTCCCCCGCGCCGAGCGCGACCCGGAATTGGCTGAGCCAAAGGGCAATTGAATGTATCGCTCGGCTCACACGACCTGTTTTCGCATCTCTTTGGCGCTGTCGTACTTACTTACGCCAACATTACTTCCTGGATTCGTCGCGTTCCGTCTCGTTCGTTGATCATTTCTGAATCCTGCACGCTATGTCCGAACTTTTTTCCAATTGTGCCAGAACAGTCGAGCGGTTGCATTCGGCCGTATTGCAGTTGGCTCGCGCGGGGCAGGAACTGGAGCTTGAACCGCTAGACGGGCGAGAATGGTACGAGCTGATGGGGAAGAAGCTGTTGCCGCAGCTCACCGACGACGCGTTTCTTGTCGTGGCCGTCGTCGGTGGCACGAACATCGGCAAGAGCGTCATTTTCAATCATCTGGCGGGATGCCGGGCCAGTGCAACCAGCCCGCTGGCATCAGGAACAAAGCATCCCGTCCTGTTAGTTCCGCCGGGATTCGCCGATCGGCATGACTTGTCGAAGATTTTCGTCGGGTTCAATTTGCACGAGTGGACCGAATCGGACGCGGCGTTGGAAGAGTGTGACGAGCATTGCCTTTTCTGGAGGACCAGTCCTCAGACACCGTCCAACCTGTTAGTGCTCGACACACCCGACATCGATAGTGACGCCAAAGTGAATTGGGAACGGGCCAACAACATTCGCCGATGTGCCGACGTGCTGATTGCCGTGTTGACTCAGCAAAAATACAACGATGCCGCCGTGAAACAGTTTTTCCGGAAGGCGGCCGATGAAGACAAGGCCGCCATCGTTGTCTTCAACCAGTGCCTGCTTCCTGAAGACGAGCAATTCTGGCCAAACTGGCTAGACACGTTTTGTACCGAGACCAACATCCATCCCGAGTTGACCTACATTGCACCCAACGACCGTCAGGCGGCCGAAGACAACAACCTGCCATTCTATGAGCGTCATTGGCCGAACGAGAATCACGTTCCGCCGTCGCACGACGTTCACAGTTTGTTAGACGATCTTTCGCAGTTAAGATTTTCCGATGTCAAGGTACGCACGTTGCGAGGTTCGCT
>CAUZVF010000306.1:0-6491 GCA_963582955.1 Planctomycetota bacterium | reverse complement strand
GGCCGATGGAGGCGGTGGGCAGGAGGCTGGGATTAGAAGCTGCGGGTGCCGCCGGGTTGCTGGCCACGGTCGCCAATATCCTCGCGATGTTCCGTCTCGTCAAAGACATGCGTCCCAAGGATAAAGTCCTTGTAATTGCTTTCGCCGTCTGTTCGGCATTTCTGTTTGGAGATCACCTGGCTTTCACCGCAAACTTCCAGCCGACACTGGTGCTGCCGATTATGGTTGGCAAACTGATCGGCGGGCTGTGCGGCTTTGCACTGGCTTACTGGCTGAGCGTTCCGAAGGCATTGGAGTTGGAATCACGGGAACAGCGTCCAATCACGGAAAACGCTCCACAATGAATCGGAGCGTGCGGCGTCTCCGCGGATTGGCAAAGCAACCCGCCGGGTAAGCATCACCAGAAAATGAAGACTAACAATGCGAACGCACAAAGGCGATTGGATCGAAGCAACGGCTGTGCAAAATTCGGATGCACCAGAAATTGCGCGTTTATCTATCAATCCGTCGGAGCCAATCGAGCGTGGCACATCTGGTGGGCCGATCGTCGATGATCAGGGCAGATTGATTGGCATTGTCAGTACAGGCCATGTTGAGGGCGGCCAAGTTGATGCAAGGCTATCACCGTGGCCACGATACGCGCTTCCGACGACGGATGGAATGAGTACAAAGACGATGCGTGGAATGAGTTCAAAGACGATGTCTGGAAGGAATTCGCTTCCGACTCATGGAAGGAATACGAGCCGGACGCTTGGAAGGACGCTCTTGAATCTGGCTGGGAAGAAGCTGACTACGAAGAGTGGCAGCAACAGGAATACGTGGAATGGTCGGAAACCGAATACGCCGACTGGTACAAGACCGAATATCCGCAGTGGTACGAAACCCTGGAATGGGTTCGATTTGTGGAATAGGCGGAGCAAAGTAACTCAACCACAGGTTTTCAGCCCCCCAAATGAAAGGTGATATGAAATGAGCGATGACCAACTGTCTTGCGAGATTTGTGGAAAGGAACTCAATGAGTTCGAAGGACTCGAATGTCAGGATTTGGCCACACCTCACGGCGGTCGTCTAACGTGTCGAAGACTGCCGGTAACTCCGCGACATCTGCTGACTCGGGGATCGAGCCATGAGGTATCCTGCCAAGAAAGATCTCTGGGCTGTCTGTTTAATCGCATTGGCGTTCATCGGGTTCGGTATTTTCTTCATGGCGATGGGGCCGAATCTGGCGGAGTGTCCTTGTCAGGACTCCGATTCCGTGGTAAGGCGGGCCATGTCGCAGGCCCAGCCCGCCTGTTTTTCGTAGTACACCCGACGTTCGGCGTCCTGACATTGGTCGACCGCCATTTGCCCACAGCGCGGCGGCCTGCGGCCAGGCATAGGACTTCTGGTTAACCGTTCACTATTTCATGCTCCCGGTGGTATTTGACGCTATGGAGCGTGTCGTTCCGCCGATCAAGAGACAAGAGCCCGCAATTCCTCAGAACCGAGACCGGGTCAAATCATCTCGGAACGGCAACAACGGACTCCGTTGCGAAGACTTTATCCACACGGACGATACGATGGTTGAGCGTGTCGCCCACGTAGATGAAACGGTCGCTGGCTCCGGCTGCGACAGGCCAACCCAGCGGAATTTTGGGTTGCGGTTCTTTGCTTTTCGGGCCTTGGCAGTCAAAATTGCCGTAGTCGCCGAACCGAACAATCTCGTTGTTGGCATTGTCGCGAACCGAGACGGAATACGTAATGCCGTTGGGAATGTACAAGCGGCCGAAGCCGTCAACGTCGAAACGCGGCTTGGTACAGGCACACGATCCGTCGCAACGCCAGCGACTGATCGGGCCGCAATCCGGATAGCGATTGATTGAGCCGACCGCTTCCTTGACGGACCCACCGGCCTGTTTCAAGGCACCGCCTTCGGGGCTGAATTTGTAGATCGTGCCGACAGCCTGTCGGTACGCTTCGTCACTCTCAAAACCGGAAGGGTGCTTGTGGTCTTCGGGCAATCCATGTTGCAGCACGTAGATGTTTCCCTTGGAATCCAGACGAATGCTGCCGCCGTAGCCAACAACTCCGGAGACGGCGACCGGGATCTGCTGCGGACCGCGACGAGTATTGACCGTGATCTTGCGATTGAAATTCACAAGCTTGCCGTCCTTGTCGTAGGCACGGATATGGCAATCGTTTGATCCATAGGTGGCGAACACGCGACCTTGGGCATCAACATCCAGACCACACACACTGCTACCCCGCCCCCATCGGCCGTAAAGATAGCCGAATGTATGCTCGCCGGTGGATGATAGCGGGGCCGGTTTCAGATCGCGGGTGAAGCGTGCAATCGGTCCTTGATATCCGCCGTCGGTCCCCCAAGTGTAGATGTGGCCGTGCGGGCCGATTGCCAAGTCGACCGCCTTGATTTCCAACGGCCCGCCCTTGCCGGTATCGCCGTTGAATCGCCACGCCGTACCGCCGCTACGCGTGACGTACACCAACTCAGCTTCGCGGTCGACATCCATGTACCCTACGAACGTGATTGCGTTCTTGTCGCGATTGAGAAAGTCGTCGCCCGTGACGACCAGTTTCTTTCCGCGATCTTCAATGCGCACCAGTTTCGTGCTGTCCTTCTCGCGCGTGGCCTTACCGGCAAGCCAAATCACGGGCATCTTACCACTTTCGTCAAGCGTGTATGCCCCGCCCACCGTTCCGGTGAGCGGCAACTCGGCAACGATCTTCGCGTTCTCACCGCGTCCCACAATCTTGTACAGCGTCGCTGGTGGCAGGTGACCTCGCGAGACTTTGCGCGAGATCACGTACAGGTCGCCCGTCCTGCGGCTGACCAAGATCTTGTCCGGCCAAGGCACCTTTGTCGCACTCAGTAGTTTGCCGATCGGGCTGATTTCGACAATCTGCCCGTTGACCAAGTCGCAGACAAGGATACTTCCGTCGGCATTCGTTTCGATTCCGGCTGCTGCGGTTTTCTTGTCCCAGGCACTGGGCATCCAAAACGGTTGCTGGTCGAAATCGGGCAGAGTGAGGTCGAAGAACTTCGCCGGCTGGGAATCCGCCTTCGACAAATCTTGTCGATAGATGCGTCCCTGTGGCCAAGCCCCTTCGATGTCCGCTGGCTTCTTGCCATCGTACGGAGTGCCGGCCACGTTCGAGTAGTACGCAAATCGACCGTCCGGCGAGAAGGCAACTTGAATGTCCAGCCAGCGGGGACAGTTCAACTTCGCCTCGGCCGGCCACATCGTGGTGGTGCGAATCTTGTTGCTGCCATCCAGAGAGAAAAAGTTCAACCGGCGCTGCTCGCTGTGAATGAAGACAAGTTGTCCATCAACAAGGCGGCTGGCGACCTCGTTTCCCAAGACGGAAAACACCGGATACAGACTATTCTGGTTGGCGGGCGTGAATCTTCGATCTTTGCGAGTGATGAGGTCGAAACCGTTCGCTTTCGCCGGATTGGTGGAAGGGGGATACGGCAAGATCGTCTTCAGGTAGTTTCCGTCACGATCGAATTTCCGCACATGCCAAGGCCACATGCCCGAGTTGCCATGGCTGCCGACCGACGACATCATCTTGACGTAGAGATTGCCATCCGCATCGACAACCAGACCGTTAACCGGTGCGCGATAAGGCATAGCGACCACACTGCCGGTGTAAGGGCTGCCGCCGATCATCCGTCCGAAGCGGACGCTCATGCCCGTCCTGACGCGGACTTTGAATGGTCCGCCATCGGCCGCATTTCCGAGTTCGTTTTTTCCGTCCCAAACGATCGCTTGAGACAACCCAACTTTCAACGGCGCCGGCGGCGGGTTCTTGCCGCCCAAAACTCCGGCCGCCAGGTGACGTACAACCTTGTCCTTCGCGTCAAGGATCGAAACCTCGACATCGGTCGATCCTTGCAAGGAAAATGAAACGACCACCTTGGCGGTCGTCTGAGTCACTTTCGGCGAATGAGCGAACTTCGGTTCGTCGGCCCGAAGAAAACGAACACTGCAAAGAGACAACACGAAGAAACACGTCATTCGAATAGACATCGCAATCCTCATCGTGGCAGGTGCTGGTCGAAAACGCAGCGGGGAATGGAGTCTTCCAACGATCTTCCTCAGGAGACGTCACAATAGCAATGGACGACCTTTTTCTCCGGGGAACAACCAACGGCCTGCGATGTGACTGAAGACTTTGCCATTGCCGCCCATGTCATTTGGTGTGGCGGATTACCTGCTGTTTGTCATGGAATTGAAAACGCGACGCGTTCATTTCGCCGGATGTACGCCCAAGCCCAATGAACGATGGATCAAGCAGATCGCCAGGAATCTCACCAATCCAGAAGACGGCTTTCTGAATGGAAAGCGATACCTGATCATGGACAGGGACACGAAGTTCTGCGAGGCGTTTCGAGAGATGCTGAATGACGAAGACGTGAAGCCGTTACGCCTTCCACCACGCAGTCCCAATTTGAACGCCAATCTCGAACGGTACTTCCGAAGTCTCAAAGACGAGTGCCTTTCGAGAATGATCTTTTTCGGTGAGAAGTCTCTGCGTCGGGCTGTCGGTACATATCTTGAACATTATCACGGCGAGAGAAATCATCAGGGATTGGGCAACCAGATCATCGAACCGGTTGACGATGTTGGCCAGGTCAGCGACACCATCGAATGCCGTGAAAGGCTCGGCGGGATGCTGATGTACTATTACCGCGATGCCGCATGATCGTTGGATCTCAGAGTTGTGTTCGTCTTAATCTTCCGGTACGTGATGAGGCTGACGTCCATCCTCATTTTCGTTGACTTCATCGATCTCAATCGCGAACTGGGCCGAGATTCGATGAGGAAACCAAATTCAACTTGCATTGCCAACCGTGTTTCAAGGTCGTTTCAATAATTTCACCACACGGCTTCTCGCCGAGAATTTCGTCGAAAAGTGTCACCTTCTCATACGTCTCGTGGGACTCCGAGAAAACCACCCTTTTTTGATTTGCGGTGACGAGTGATCGGGTGTTGTCTCGGACCGCGATACGTTTTTTGACGCAACCTGAGCGCATCAGAAACTCATACGTTTGATGCGACAAATGGTCGAATCGACTCCGAACGCCGAATCAGCAGATTCGCTGTGCCGTATTTCCAACGAATTGTGAGACAGGTCGCGGATGTCTCGATGTGGTGATCAAGCTGGTTGAGCCGACTGTGGTTTGATACCAACGATCGGGACGAGTACAGTTCTTTCTGCAGCCGATGGTGGTAAACGACTGCAATAAGGATGGCGCTCAAACTCGGCAAAGTGACGTGCTTCAGGGCTCAGGGATCGGGAGCCGGTGCGTTGGCCTGATCGTTCAGATCCTTCAGCACTTGCTCCAACTTTTTCATCTGTTGGCTGAATTTGTCCCAGTCATCGCCGTAACTTTGCTTGGCCTGTTGCAGGTGCTGCAACGCCCGGCGTGCCAGCTCTCTTGATAGCTGCGTACTGGTTGGCTCGGTCCCCGGCTTGGCCCCGATGTCTGGGGGAACTGTCGGGCTCGCCTTGGCGACTGCCGATTCAAGGCCGAACAGTTTTTCCAAGCTAAGCTCAAGGTTGCGCTCCATTACAATCCGGTCACCGTAGACCACAATGACGCGTTTCAGCTCAGGGATCTCCCCGCGGGCGGCCTGCAGGAATACGGGCTCGACGTACAGCAGGCTGTTCGCAATGGGAACGACGAGCAGGTTTCCGCGAATGACGACATCGCCGCCTTGAATCCACAGGGCCAGTTGTTCCCGAATGTCTTCGTTCTGGCTGATCCGTGCTTCGATCTGATAGGGGCCATCGACTTGCCCGCCTTTGGGAAAGTTGTACACCAGCAACTTGCCGTAGTGTTCGCCATCGTTGCGTGCGCACATCCAGGCGCGCAACACGTGCTTCCCCTGCGGAGTGAAGGGGAGCATGAGCACGAACTCCTCCTTTTCCCGATCCTCGCCCGGTAGACGCATGATGTTGTGATACGGCTCCATCTCCCGTTCGTCCTGCCGGTACGTTTCCTTGGGAAACTCCCAGAGATCTTCGTTCTGATAAAAGATCTGGGGATCGGTCATGTGATATTTCGCATAGATCCGCGCCTGGATCTCAAACAGGGTCTTCGGTACCCGGATATGCCGCCGCAGGTCCGCACTCATCTCATCCAAAGGCTTAAACGTGTCGGGGAAAACTTTTTGGTAACTCTGAATGATTGGGTCGTTCGACTCGGCGACGTAAAGGTCAACGGTCCCGTCATAGGCGTCGACGACCGCCTTGACCGAGTTGCGGACGTAGTTGCCGAAGTTGCCAATGGGCTGGGAATACGGGTAGTAGGCCGTGCGCGTGTAGGCGTCGCAGATCCAATACAGCTTTCCCTCACTCAAGACGATGTACGGGTCTTGGTCGAAGAGCAGGAAAGGAGCGATCCGCTCGAGGCGGTCAAGCACTCGACGGTAGAGCATGATGCGGCTTTCGGCGTGCACATCAGTGTTCAGCAAAATGGACAT
>CAUZVF010000305.1:0-6495 GCA_963582955.1 Planctomycetota bacterium | reverse complement strand
CGACCGACGACATTGTCCCGTACTATGCGGCGGCGGATGTCTATGTTCAGCCGACGTTCTACGACCCATGCAGCCTAGTCGTTTTGGAAGCGCTCGGTTGCGGGTTACCGGTGATTACGTCGGGTTTTAATGGAGCTTCTGAATTGATGGAGCATGGCAAGCATGGATTCATCGTCGACGATCCGGGCGACGCCATCACATTGTCCCATGAAATGTCGAAGTTGCGGGACGAACAAGTTCGTGAAAAAATGAGCCACCAGTGCCGCTCACTGTCACTTCGTCACACGTTCACCAACAATGTTGACAACATTCTTGCCGTGTACCGAGAAGTGATCGAATCGCGATTGGGGAAAAAACCGTACGGGCGGGCGGCCGCATAGTCCCGCCAGGAATGCGTTCATGGACAACATCACCGCAGGGGCAGTGGCCGCATTATCTTCGTACTTCATTGGATCCGTTCCATTCGGATTGCTGACGGCCAGAGTTGTTGCCGGCATCGATATCCGCCAGCACGGGAGCGGGAACATCGGTGCGACGAACGTCGGACGCGTCGTCGGCAAGAAGTGGGGATTGGCCGTCTTGTTCTTCGACGCGCTAAAAGGCTTCTTGGCCGTGCTGTTGGTGCCGTCTCTGGTTCATGACGGTGTCTGCAATCATTTGAATGTGATATGCGCGATATTCGCGATCCTGGGCCACATGTTTCCCGTGTGGTTGAAGTTTCGCGGCGGCAAAGGAGTCGCCACGGCGCTGGGAGTGATCATCGTCCTAGCGCAGTCTCCTTGGGTTGTCGTCGCATCCATCGTTGTGTTTGCCGTGACGCTGCTGGTCTCGAAAACTGTCTCGATCAGTTCGATGCTCGCGGCAATTGCGTTCACGATCGGCCAATTCGTCGGGCTCGGTGCGACGGCTTTCTCGAAGGACACATGGAGTCTGGCGGCATTCAGTTTGGCCGTGCCGATGCTGATTATCATCCGCCATCGCGGCAACTTAAAACGCATCATCCAGGGCACCGAGCCAAGGCTCTACGGAGATTCCAGCGACGCTACGGATTCTGAGACGACCAAATCACAACCTTGAACCCGATGCTATCTCAACGAATGCACTTCAATGTCATTCGTCAATGTCTCGCCGTTCAGCACATCGAATGCGGCATGCGTTGCCAGTTGCTTGGAATAGTAGGACGGCGCCCGGCCTTCGATCACGACCGAGTTGTCATAGACGTGAACACGGAGTTCACGGATGACACCGCCGGTACGATTCCGAACAACCTGTTCGATGCGTTCGGCAATCAATCCGCCGGCCGCAATTTCCGTTTGAAGTTCCATTCGAGTTCCTCCATGAATCATAGACATCAGTTCCATTCTCTGAATTTAGAACAACGTTTCCGCACGACGAAACCGGTTGGCATCTGAACGGCTTGCGTTGCAAGAGACCTCCAGGGGCTTGGATTTGAGCGAAATAGCGCACTCAAAAATCCGCAACGGATAGAGTGGCAACTTCCGTTTGCCATCGAATCAGCTTCCTTCATCCCACTTCGGGGCACGATCAACACGTTAACTAGATGTTCACGGCGATCACATTGGGAACGTGGCGTGTACTGTAACTGCGTTGGATGACATCGTCAAACAATTTCGCATCAAAGTTTGCTGATTTTTGAAGATCGCCGGCCGTTTTCGTTCCGGAGCAAGATCAGCTAGCATGTCGCTTAGTACCGGCCGATCAATAACTGTCGGATTGTCGCCTTTCGCTCCGCGAAAGTTGCGCTACTTTCGCGGAGCGAAAAACGACACTAATTGATCGCCCGTTGCTTAAGGTTACGGTCACATCCGCCGAGGATGCAATTCGAGTTCACAGCGACGGAGAAACCGAATTCATGGATGCCAATTCATTGGAATACTTGAAACATTTGTTGAACACTCCGAGCCCATCTGGATTTGAAGGGCCCATACAGACCGTCGTTCGAGAATTCGTCTCGGCATTTGCTGACGATGTTCAGACCGACTGGCACGGAAACGTCATCGCCGCGGTGAATCCTCAAGGTTCGCCGCGAATCATGCTTGACGGGCACTGCGACCAGATTGGCCTGATGGTCAAGAACATCGACAAACGCGGCTTCCTTTGGGTCGCTCCCGTCGGCGGATGGGATATCCAAATGCTGATCGGCCAAAACGTGCAGATTTGGGCCAAGTCGGGTCCGATTCAAGGCGTCATCGCTCGCAAGGCGATTCATCTGCTGGCACCCGACGAACGCAAGAAGGTGCCGGAAATCAAGGATCTGTGGATTGATATCGGTGCCACCAATGGCGAAGAGGCTCGCGAGCTAGTCATGATCGGTGATCCCGTCACGATGCAACTCGGTTATCGCGAACTCTTGAATGGCCAAGTGGCCGGTGTCGGAATGGACGACCGCGTTGGCGTGTGGGTTGTCACGAATGCATTGCAACAGGTCAGCGAACAAAACCCGACAGCCGCCGTCTTTGCTGTTTCCGCCGTTCAAGAAGAAATTGGGCTCCGAGGAGCAAAAACAAGCGCGTTCACGGTCGACCCTCAATTGGGGATCGCCGTCGACGTGACGCACGCAACAGACTGCCCGACCATCGACGAGAACCAGCACGGACAAGTCAAACTGGGTTCCGGTCCCGTCATTTTTCGCGGACCGAACACGAATCCCGTCGTTTTCGATCTCTTGACTCAGCTTGCCGAAGATAACGAGATACCCATCCAACCCAACGCTCTCTCGAAAGCGGCCGCGAATGACGGGAACGCCATGCAGGTCAGCCGAGGCGGCGTGGCAACGGGAATTGTTGCGATTCCCAACCGATACATGCACAGCCCCGTCGAAATTGTGTCACTCGACGATCTGCAAAATGCCGCCAACTTGATCGCTCAATTCTGTCTGTCGATTGACGCGGACAGCGACTTCACGCCGTAGCCCGAATTATTCACGAGATTGACTCCGGTCGCTGCAAGTGGTGCAAATCAGCCGCGACGCGCTAGCGTCGGTTCTCCGGGATTTGAAACAACCGCACGAACGGATCGGATCAGTTTGTTCCAAGAATTTCGCGGCGAGTTGGTGGCGTTGGATGCGTGAATCGATCAAACCGGGCGCAATGGAAATATCTCGACGTCGACGCCTTCGCTAAATAGCACGTGCGGTTCGCCGAGTTTCGTTGAGATGCCCGTGGCCGTCGTCAAGTTTTCTTCAAGACGGTCGAGTCGTGCGGCTCGAACTGGGTATGAGCCATGGTGGACTCGGCCGCGCAAAAGTTGGCCCGATTGAGAATGAGCAAACAGGATGTACCGCTCGACAAAGAAATGCTCGATCGTGTCCGGAACGGCATTATACGCCGACGTGTCTGCCGATGGTTGTCCGCACGGTTCACCCAACTCGGCATCGATCGACAATCGGATGTCGCGAGGATCGGCAATCGGCCCGTTCGGTGTTCGTGGCCACAACCGTTGGCTGCTGTAGTGAACGTTGTCTCCGTCACGGCTGACAGTCATCCGCGACCGGTAATAGGGAAGATGCCATCTCCAACGTGCCAACCGCACGGCCAGCGAACTGGCGGCATCCAGACTCAAAAACCACACGCCGGGATCTGAACCATCCAAATGAACGTATGTGCGAACGTTGGTTTCATGAAACGTCGAAATCCCGAGAATTGGCGGCGACCACCACGGCCGCACACCCGACATGTGGAACGGAACCAGCCCAATCCACGCCTCGCCATCGAAAGTATCAAGTGTAAGACGCGACGGAATCAGCGGTTCAATTTCTTCGGCCGGCACGCGCCAATGAACGAACAGTAGATTCGACCAACAGTGATATCCAATCACGCGTTCGTCGGGACGATGTGTCGGAGCAATGCGATCGATCGAAGAAGTCATCAATGTGTCGGTTGGCTCAGCGGATTTATACGACACCCAATTCATTGCTCACCAAAGTGAAAAGCATTGACCCGGTGATGAAATGAAACTGCGTCTGTATTGGATTATAGATTGGGTGGCCACTTTTTTACGCGTGTGGACGCCACCAAGTCTCGCCGGGTCTGCTCGAAATCAAGTTAGACCCGCAATCGGCTCGCCATGGTAGACGAAGTGGGGGCGGTCGAGTTTGTCGTACCAGGCGGCGGTTTGTGGGATGCCGAGCGATTGATAAATTGTGGCCGCCATGTTCTCGGGCTTCTGCATGGCCGCAATCGGATATCCGCCGATTTTGTCGGTGGCTCCGATGACCGTGCCGCCGCGGACGCCTCCGCCGGCGAAAAAGACTGTTTGCACGGGCCCCCAGTGATCGCGGCCCGGAGTCTTTCGGCTGGAAATCACGCTAATCTTCGGAGTACGGCCGAATTCGCCGGCCATCACGATCAACGTATCATCCAAGAGGCCGCGTTCATCGAGGTCGCCGATCAATGCCGAGACGGCTCGGTCGGTCGGCGGCAATAAGAACTCGCGCAGGTTGCGAAAGATCTCTTCGTGAGTATCCCACGATTCGTTGTTGCCCATGTTAACCTGCACCAGACTGACGCCCGCTTCGACAAGCTGGCGAGCCATCAACAGTGACCAACCGAACGAGTTCTTGCCATACCGTTCTTGAATTTTTGGGTCGGCGCTGTGCACGTCCAACGCCTTGTGAACTCCGCCATCCATCAGTAACGAAACGGCTTCTTGGCGATAACGGTCGAATCCTTGGACGTTGGCGGCTTTCTCCAAATCGCGGCGTTGGCGGTTGATTTCGCTCAATAGTTTGACACGGCTATCGAAACGGTCTTCCAAAACACCCTGCGGGAAATCAAAACTGGGGGCTCCGAATTGATAACCGGGTGGCTTGTAGAATCCGGTTGTGCGATGGAATCCGTATTCCGGAAACGCACCGTGATAATAAGTGCTCGACCGAAACTGGCTGGCCTCGACAAACCACGGGTCGTGTTCACTGCCCATCATGCCGGCGAATTGCCCAGGGATTGTTCTTCCGCCGACGTGTACCAGTTTTTCCGGCAGCACGACGGCGGGCGGCAGATTGTTTTGTCGCGGACGGACGGCTCCGACGATCGACGCCAGACATGGATAGTCGGACGGCTTTGGTTTGTTGCCGCTGAATCCGCACGGCATCGGAGTTCGTCCCGTCAGCATTACATGGTGGCCCTCGGAATGCTCGTTATAGGGATGTGACAACGAACGCACCAACGCCCACTTGTCGCTGCACTGAGCCAACATTGGCAAATGCTCGGAAATCTGGATTCCGGCAGTCGCCGTATCAATCGGATTGAACTCGCCGCGGATCTTTTCCGAAGCTTCCGGCTTCATGTCAAAGCTCTCGTGCTGAGACAACCCGCCAGACAGAAAGATGTAGATCACCGACTTCGGCCGACGCAACGGCTTTTCGTCGGCCGACATGGCTCGCAAAGCGTTGATATGGTTGGCACTGAGTCCCAAGAGTCCGATCGATCCGACTTGAATCGCTGTACGGCGATTAAGCATCGGATGCTGAGGATGATCGTAATTCGCAACTCGTTGTTTCATCTGCGATACCTCGGTAGTTCGAGCATGACACCCCGATCGCTTGCGACTACGACTGCATTGCCTCTCAAGTATATCAGCAGACGTTGATGCGTAACAACTGCGAGTTTCCGATAGTGGATCGTCCGTTTTGCAATTGTGAGTTGGCGTTCGAAGGCCGACCCTTAACTCGACGGCCTTGGAAGGCCATCGTACTCATGAAACAAGATTTTGACGTTACGCAAAGAGTCTCACTTATCGTTCTTTTGCCGTGTTGCCAGAAACCCAAACTTGCGACCTGCGATTGTGACGGTTCCGGCCATCGTTGATTTGTCAGTCGTCCACAAGAATGCATCGACTGTCTGCCGCGAATTTGCCAGTTCGATCGTTAGTTTGATCTGGTGCGGAGTCGTTGCGACTCGGCCGCTGATTTCATAGGTGCTCTTGCTTTTGTCGGACGTGTACTTTCCAAAGGCCTGCCGGTTGTCTTCGACCGTTAATTCCCATTGTCCTTTCCAGCGGCCGTCGACATTGACGTTCCACGTTCCTGAAAAATCGCGCGGACGAACGCCCGCGTGGCCGTTCGGATCGTATTTGTCGGTTGCTTGCGGAGCTGGAATTTGCGAACCGTTCAGCGGATACAATTCAGCCGGCTTCGTTGGTTGCAGAACACTCTTGTCGGTGAACTCGATGTCTCCGCCCTGTCCGGCGGGAACAACCTGGCCGATGTCGAAATTGAACGCGAAACCGGCAAACAGAATAATGTCTTTACCCGACGCAGCGGCAATGTTAGGCCGGTCGCCGCGATAGGTTACGAATCGCTCGATCAGCAATACGGGGATTGGCTTGTCTTTTCCTTTACGGAATCCCCAACCGAGCATCGCCTTGGTCCAGTTGTTTTCGTCGGTCTTGATGACCACGCACGGACTTGTAATGTTTCTGGCAAGAGGTTTCAGTTTCGCAGCCTGTTCGAGCGATAATCCCGCTGACGGCTTG
>CAUZVF010000304.1:0-6504 GCA_963582955.1 Planctomycetota bacterium | reverse complement strand
ATTGCTTGGAAATGTTCCCGCTGACAAACGCGTGCCATTCACGACAACATCCGGACGAGTGGCTCCCGTTCCGCTGCTCGACGAGAAACTTGCCAGTGGCCTTCGTCCGGCCGTCACGATCAGCGACTTTCCCGAACTCGTCGAGTCCAAACCGAAAGAAGGATTGCAGCAACTGCCAGCTATTCCCAGCGCCGTGAGTGGACGATTGAGCCAACCCGGCGAGATTGATCAATACCAACTGGCCGTCAAAGCCGGAATGAAATTGCGATTCGACGTTTTCGCCGATCGAATCGGATCACCAGTTGATGCAGTTCTCGAAGTGAAGAACGGCAAGGGCGGAGGCCGCTTGGCGTTCAACGATGACGCGCGTGGCTCACCGGATTCGCGAGTTGACTACACGGTTGCCAACGGCGTCGAGGCCGTGATCGTAGAAATCCGTGACAACAACGCGGGCGGAGGATCACGTTCGATCTATCGCATCGTTGTCACTGATGTCTTGAAGCCGAATGACTTTCAGTTGACCGTTGATACGCAGCAGAACAGCGTTGTTGCGGGCGGCCGGAAACTGCTCAAGGTCACGGCGCTACGCAACGGGTACAACGGTGCGATTCAATTGAGCTTTGACGATTTGCCTACAGGTGTCCAGATGCAAGGCGGCCGGATTCCGGCAGGTGCCAAATCAACTCTGGTGACGTTGCACGGTGCTGGAACGAATGTTGCCGATGTGTTGACGTCATTACGCGGTACGGCCATCGATAACGACGTTCCCGTCGTCCGATATGCCAAAGCGAAGCAAAACACCGTGGCTGCATTCCAACCGTGGCTAGGCAGCGAGTTGGCGATCGCGATGGCTCGAAAGCCGGCAATCGACTTTGACGTTGATTGGAGTAAGCTGCCTGATGATGGCATGTTTTTGGGAGGCCGCTTCAAACCGCTCGTCAAATGCGTGCGGCCCGTGGGCTTCGATGGTCCCGTTCGGCTGACGCTGGTGACATCGCAGGTTCCACCGCTCGCGAATAATCAGCCCGCTCCCAATCGCACGTTGCGGAGTGAATCGGGGAATCCGGTCGAGATTCCTGCCAACGCGGCGGCGCAAAAGGCATTCGATGTCAAAGTTGCCGCCGACAAGGAATTGACGGCGGCTCAGGCGAATCAGACGAAAATCGCGGCCAACGGAAAAAAGACGACGACCGACGCCGACGCCAAGGTCAAACAGGCGACGGCACGATTGACGGCCGCGGCCAAGGCCGCAACGGACGCGACGGCTGTCGCAAAAACGGCGGCCGATGCGCGAGTGAATGTTGGTAAGTCGTTCGCTGAATCGGTGGCTCAGTTCAAAGAGGTTATCGCCGCCGTTGACAAGAAGGGCGGAAGCGAAGCTCTGGTTGCGTCGGCGAAAGCGACAGCCGACGCGGCGACTCGGTTGCAGGACGCCGCGAAAAAGAAAATGGTGGCTGAGAAAGCTGCGACTGATGCGGCCGCCAAAGCCAAGACGGCTGCGGATGCCCGAAATGTGGCTCAGAAAGCCGTCACCAGCGCTCAAGCGGAATTGAAGACTGTTACCGACGCGGTAAATAAAGCCAACGCTGCCGAGGCCGCCAAAGCGAAACAAGCCAGCGACAAAGTCGCGGCAACTTTGAAACAAGCCGAGGTCGCCGCGTTGACAGCAAAGAACGACGGCGAGTTCAGTGTTTTGGTGCCGGGAGCGTTGCCCGATATCGGTTACGAGCTTGCGTTTCGTGCCGAGTTACTGAGCCGCGATAAGAAAACAGTGTTGGCCCGCAGTGTGACTCCGGTGCGGCACCTAAGGTTGTCGAATCCAATTGTCATTTCACTGACCGGGCCGTCTCGTGTTGAAGGTACGATCGATCCCAAAGCGGGGGCGACTGTAAAACTGTCCGGCAAAGTTCTGCGACTGGGCGGCATGAATCAAGACGTGACCGTGACGCTGGAAGGCCTGCCGAAAGGCATCGCGATACCCAAAGCGGTTGTGAAAGCCAAGCAAACCGATTTCAATTTGGAGGTTAAGTTCCCTGCCAACTTCAAACCGGGCGAAGTCAAAGGAATCCGACTGTTCGGCACCGGCAAGTTGATTGCACCCGTGAATGTGCGGAGCAAGAACATCGACGTGACATTGAATCTGCTGGCACCGAAGAAGGTAGAGGCAACGAAATGAGAATGTGACCGCGTGTGCCGTAAGAATCACCTAGTTCGCCGACGCTGCCAATAGTTCGGGCGACGGTGGGAATGGGCAACTGCGAGAACAACCGTTTCAGAATCAAGAAGTTCATAGACAACGTAATATGGAAATCGCTTCATGACGCACCGACGGATGTTGCGTTCGGTCGTCAGTGTTTCCAGTAGTGGAAATCGATGGGGATCTGCTTCGATGGCCGTCAGAATAGATTCATATCTCGACAAAAAATCGACGCCCAACCCATCGCACTTATTTTCATACCAACACGCGGCGTCGATTGCTTCGTTCTCGGCAAGTTCGAGAACTCGAAGCGTCACGAGTTTTGTTCCATCGATTGAAGCGCTTGTCGCACGCGATCAACCGACTCGCGCCAATCACGAGCGGTCAATTCGCCGCGTTGATAGGCGTCTGAGCGCGCCAGTATTTCATCCGCCCATTGTTGATCCGAATCCGAATCGGTTTCGACGTCGTCTAGACTCACAAGGAGATCGCGAGCCAACGCGGCCCGTTCAGCAGTAGACAGCTTTAGTACCGTGTCACGAATCTGATCAATTTCAGACATCTGGAGCCTCGTACTCGGTATGATTTCTTGTGGAGTCAATTATACGATGAAGAAGTTGAATTCGAACGAACAGATGCCAAAAAGGTCATTTATGAAGTCACCGCAAGCACCAATTATCTCGTTGACGCTGTTCGTGACACTGTCCGCAATGCCGTGTCGTGCCGATGATGCCCCACAAATTGTCGGCGACATCCGCGTGGAACCAGCTAATGTGATGCTGAATCATCGGATGCAGCCAAAGTCGTTGGTTGTCACCGGCAAGACGGCTGAAGGTCTTTCGGTGGATCTGACGTCTCAGGCGACGTTCGCCAGCAGCGACGAGAAGATTGCGAAACCCGACTTACTCGGATGGATTCAGCCGGTGGCGAATGGGGCTTCGGTGATCACCGTGACGGCGGCTGGCCAAACCGCGACAGCCAAGGTCGATGTGAAACTGCCTGAGAAAGCTCGGCCGCGCAGTTTTCGGCATGATGTGATGCCCGTGCTCTCGAAGGGCGGCTGCAATTCGGGGGCGTGCCACGGGTACTCGTTGGGCAAGAACGGGTTCAAGCTGACTTTGCGCGGTTCTGATGCGGCTCCGGATTTTGCTTCTCTGACCGACGAGTTCTTCGGCCGGCGCATCAACCGGCACAATCCTCCGGCCAGTTTGCTGGTCACCAAGCCGCTGGGCGACGTGCCGCATCAGGGGGGCGTGCGTTTCGACCATGGCAGCTTAATGCATGAAACGCTGTTGGGTTGGATCGCCGGCGGAGCAGACGGGGATATTGACAATCCCGTCCGCGTCGAAACGGTTCGCATCTACCCCGAAAACGTCGTGTTGAAACCGGGCATGCAGCATCAGTTGCAGTTGATCGCGAAGTATTCTGACGGCAGCGAGCGGGACGTGACGCGGTTGGGAATCTTCAACGCCAATGCCGAACGAGTGGCCTCGGTCGACGACGTTGGTTTGGTTTCCGCAATCGAATTGGGAGAAACCGCGATCGTCGCCCGTTTCGAGCGGATTTTTGCGACGGCGAATTTCATCGTTTTGAATCCCAATCCGAAGTTTCAGCCGACTCCGGTTCCCAGCGACCAATTCATTGACCGGTTTGTCATTCAGAAGCTGAACGATTTGAACGTCAAGCCGTCGGAATTGGTTGATGATGCCGGTTACTTGCGACGCGTGTCGCTCGACTTGATCGGCGTGCAACCGAAGCCGGAAGACGTACTGGCGTTCATCGCCGACAAGGACCCCAACAAACGGGTGAAAGTTGTCGATGCGTTGTTTCGACGGACGGAATTCGTTGACTGGTGGTCGTTGAAGTGGGGCGACCTGCTGCAGAACTCGCGGACTCGGCTCAGCGACCCGGCTGTGTTCGCCTTTCGCGAGTGGATTCGAGCCGCCGTTGCCGAAAACATGCCGCTGGATCAATTTGTGCGCGAGATCTTGACGAGCCGTGGCAGCTTTGCCGAGAGTCCGGCGTCTGCTTACTTTGGAGTCAGCAAGGATACCGACGACACGCTGCAACGGGCGACGCAGGTGTTTTGCGGAGTCCGCATGTTGTGTGCGAAATGCCACCCGCATCCGTTCGAGAATTGGACTCAAGCCGATTATTACGGGTTGCACAGCTTCTTCAACCAGGTTTCGACGAAGACCGATCCGCGTCTGACGGGTGTCGCGCGAGCGAAGACGGTTGTGTTGAATCTGCCGGCGGGATATTCGCGCAATCCGCGATCCGGCCAGTTACAGCCGCCACGGTTTCTAGGCGCCGGTGAACCCAAGATCGAGGCCAACACCGACCGCCGCACCGTGTACGCCAAATGGCTGACGTCGGCCGACAATCCGCACTTCGCACGCAGCTTGTCGAATCGCATCTGGAGTTACTTTTTCCATCGTGGCATCATCGACCCGGTCGACGACCTGCGGACGACGAATCCGCCCATCAATCCCGGCTTGCTGGAGGCGTTGACCGCCGACTTTGTGGCTCATCAATTTGACGTTCAACATTTGATGCGGACGATCGTCACGTCGAAGACTTACCAGCGCAGCAGCGTGCCGAACGACTCGAACGCTCACGATAACCTGAACTTCTCACACGCGATCCCACGCCGGATCCCGGCCGAGGCGTTGCTGGATTCATTAGTTCAGGCGACCGGCATTCCGGAATCATTCCCCGGAGCGCCCGCGGGATTCACGGCAGCTCAGCTCCCCGACGCCAATGTTCAGAGCGAATTCTTGAACCTGTTCGGCAAACCAAAACGCATGGAAGCCTGCGAATGCGAACGGGACGACGGAGCCAACATGCTGCAAGCGCTGCACTTCATCAACGGCAAATCGATCCTCAGCCGAGTCAGCAATCCGAAAGGCCGCGCCAACCAATTGGTCAATCAAAAATTGCCCGATGAGAAACTGATTCAACAACTTTATTTATGGTCGCTGTCCCGCCAGCCCTCGCCCGAGGAAATCAAGTTGGGCGTGTCGTTTATTGTTTCGTACGAAGGCAAACGCAACGAAGCGGCGCAGGACTTCATGTGGGCTCTGTTGAACAGCCGCGATTTCATGCTGGTGCATTGATTAAATGGCCCTCCACTGGGACCGTTTCTGCCTGGAGGTGATCGTGAGATCATCTTCGGGCCGTATCCACCCGGTGGAGGACCTTGCGAGAAACCGATTCCGTCAAGCATTCGCGGAATCGTTCTTCAAAAATGACGCCGGTCGTTGCGGCGAAATACGCGGACTCCTGATTGCTGGGACGATTCCATGAATCGTTATGTTTCGAACGCGATCAGTTCGCCAGCCGCATCGAGGATACAATTGGCAGGCATTGGTCACGTTCGTGCCCGCGCCGGTTGAATGGTGGCCAGTCTTCGAGTCTATCACCTGTTTCGGTCGGTTTCAACTTTTTCAGTACTTTTACAGCGCATGGGTAGTGGTACAGTGTACCACTACCAGTGCATGTAGGTCTCGCTCGGCTCTCGATACCTCAGTGGGGTCTTTTGAAAGTGAGCAGAATGGCGATTGCCCAATGCCACTCAATTTACGTGGAGTTTCGGGTGTGTAGAACCGTTGTCCCAACTGTTTTCGGCATGTGGAGGAAGCAATTGATGACAATTGTTCTACAAAGTGAGTGCCATTGGGCTAGCGGCTTGCCGCTCACATTGGACGGAGCTTGTAAGTCCGTTCAACGACGGCCATATTCGAACGTTGCGGTTTCTGCAAACACACAATGTTTGTGATTGAGGCATGATCTGTATTTCCGTAACTCCAGAATCGCGGCGGCTGGCGAAGGCCGACATGTTGAATGCGTCAAAGCAATGCGACATGGTCGAACTGTGCCTCGATAAGTTGGTCAAAGAGCCCAACGTGCCGGAATTGATTCGCGATTTTCAAAAGCCCGTCATCGTGTCGTGCCGGCGGCAGGAAGATGGCGGCCAATGGGCCGGATCGGAAGACGACCGCATTGATCTGCTGCGACAGGCATGCATGGCCGGTCCGGCTTATATCGAACTCGAACCCGATATCGCCGCGAAACTGCCGCGATTGGAAGACACCAAACTGGTTGTTGGTTTTACCAGCCTGCAAACTCCGTTGGATCAGATTGATTCGTTGGTCAGTCAGGCGGCAAAACTGAATGCCGATATCGTCAAGCTGGCGTGGCCGACACCGACGCTCGATGAGGCTTGGCCGTTGTTGTCGGCGATCAGCAAGAAGAAGAAACTACCCATTGTCGGCATGGGTTTCGGCCGGGCCGGTCTGACGTTTTCG
>CAUZVF010000303.1:0-6525 GCA_963582955.1 Planctomycetota bacterium | reverse complement strand
GATCGTCGACCTGCGGAATCTCGAAGTTGCATCGAAAACGTTGTCGTAGCTTTTTCCGCATGGATCATCGCCAAAAGTCTTCCCAACGAACAGTTTAATGGGGTCCTCGATCATGCTACGCTGATGACATGTTCGTCCGTAACTTCTCAATGGCTGTTGCAGTCTGTGTTGGATTGGCGTTGTTCAATCATTGCGGGAATTTGATTGCACAATCCTCGGAACCAGCGTGCGCAGCCGACATCGATTTCGAGAAGCAGATTGTTCCGTTGTTGAAAGCCCGGTGCGGCAGTTGTCATGCGAGGTCTTCGAAGAAAGGCGGGTTTTCGATCAACTCGCCAGAAAGCCTGCGGGCCGGTGGTGATAGCGGGCCGGCGGTTGTGTCTGGAAACTCCGGCAAGAGCCTGCTGATCGAATTGGTGTCGGGTAAGGATCCCGATCGCATCATGCCGGCGAAGGGGAAGCTGCTAACCGCGGAAGAAGTCGAGTTGCTCGGCGCTTGGATCGACGGTGGATTGAAGTGGGCCGACGGTTTTCGCTTCGATCGAGTCAAGGCGATTCGCATTGAATTGAAGCAACCAAAACTTCCGCCGGGCGCAATCGATGCCAATCCGATCGACCGTTTGCTTCAGCCGTACTTCTTACAGCGCGGTGGTACTGCCGAGACCGTGGTTTCCGATCGGGTTTTCGCACGGCGTGTGTCGCTCGATATTGTTGGTTTGTTGCCGAGTCCCTCTCGCGTGGCGGAATTCGAAGCCGACGATCGAACTGACAAACGCGAACGGCTGGTTGATGAATTGCTCGAAAACCGTCGCGCCTACGCCGATCACTGGATGACGTTTTGGAACGATGTCTTGCGGAATGCCTATCGCGGCACGGGTTTTATCGACAGCGGGCGGACGCAGATTACCGGTTGGTTGTACAAGTCGCTGTTCGACAACAAGCCGTACAATCAATTTGTCCGTGAGCTGATCGATCCGGTTCCGGGGTCGGAAGGGTTCTTGAAGGGGATCAAATGGCGTGGCGTCGTGAATGCTAGTCAGCGGCGCGAGATGCAGGCGGCGCAGAATGTGACTCAGATTTTCATGGCCGCGAATCTGAAATGTGCGTCGTGTCACGACAGCTTTGTCAACGATTGGAGTTTGACGGATGCGTACGGTTTGGCGAGCGTGTTTGCCGACTCGGCGTTGGAAATGCACCGTTGCAACAAACCCGTCGGAGACATCGTTGCTCCACGTTTTATTTATCCACAACTCGGGCAGATCGACGCCAAGGCTGCCTTGCCGCAACGGTTGAAGCAGTTGGCGGGGATTCTGACGAGCCCTCGCAATGGCCGGCTCTCGCGGACAATCGTTAATCGGATTTGGGCGATCTATTTCGGACGAGGGCTGGTCGAGCCCGTTGACGACTTGGATCAAGCGTGCTGGAACGACGAACTGCTGGACTGGCTGGCCGCCGACCTGCAAGAACATGGTTACGACCTAAAACACACGATCCGCCGCATTTGCACGTCACACGCTTATCAGATGCCGTCAGTCGGTTTGCGGAAATCGGACGCCGAGACGTTTGTTTTTCGTGGCCCATTGGTGCGACGGATGTCGGCTGAACAATTCGTTGATGCGCTGTCACTCGTCACGGGCCAATGGCAAAAAGTAACTCCCGGGATGAAAGCCGCGGATGGCCGCAGCCAAGGCGGCCAACTGTTGGAGATTCTGACCGCTTCGCAGCCCGTGGAAACTCCGTTGAAGTCGAAATCTAAATGGATTTGGAGCCATCAGGATGCGGCCAATTCTGATCCAGACGGTACGATCTATCTTCGCAAATCGTTCACGCTCGATAAGAAACCGACCAACGCCGTGGTCATCGTTGCGTGCGACAATGAATTCGAACTGATCGTCAACGGCCAAACGGGAAAGCGACAAAAGGTCGTCGGCAAGAATCACACTCAACCGGTGATCCGAAATGTCATGTCTCAATTGCGAAGTGGATCAAACGTGCTGGCCGTCGCCGCAACGAACTGGCCGGATCCCAAGAACGGAAAGGGTGTCGAAGTCAAAGGTTTGAATCCTGGTGGTTTCTACTTTTATATGTCGGTGGTTGCCGACGATCAGTTTCTAACGGAAATCGTGAGCGATTCGTCATGGCGCTGGTCGGACGAACGCGTTGATGGATGGAACCAGTTGAAATTCAATGCCGCGGCACAATGGAAACCGGCCATCGAACTCGGCGGCGCGAACACGGCACCGTGGCGGATGGGTCGCAAATTGTCGGCATTGTTGGCTGTCCATTCCGCCGATGACGCTGGAGCGTTGCCAAATCTGCGATCGGTCTTGGCCGACAACGATCCGCTGCTACGCGGACTGGGACGTCCCAACCGTGAGCAGGTCGTGACACGGCGCGATTCCCAGGCGACGTTGCTACAGGCGCTGGAACTGACCAACGGCGAGACTCTCAATCAAATTTTGCAGGAGGGCGCGAAATCGTGGTTGAAACGGTCTCGTGACAGTGACGGCGAATTGGTCGAACAACTCTATTTGACGGCGTTTGGCCGAAAACCGACAACAAATGAAACTGCGGCCGCGGCCGAACTTCTCGAAAGTGGCGTCACGCAAGACGCTGTCGCGGACTTGTTGTGGATTCTCGTTATGCTGCCGGAATTCCAGTTAATCTATTGAGGTCATCATGGCCAGTTTGCACCACGTTGATCGTCGGGCGTTTCTGAAAACCGCGGCTGCCGCGGCGGTGGTGGGTTCGCCCGGATTTGCTGAAGAGTCTCAGGATGAGTCCATCAAATCGACAGCCGATTCCGTGATTATTTTGTGGATGGCTGGCGGGATGGCTCATACCGAAACGTTTGATCCAAAGCGGTACACTCCGTTCGAAAAGGGAGTGCGATCGGATCAAGTGCTGAGCACTTTTCCGTCGATCGACACAGCCGTCGACAACATCAAGATCTCGAAGCATCTGGAAAATGTTGCAAGCGTGATGGATCGTGGCACGCTGATCCGTTCACACGTCGTCGGCGATCTCGGCAAGATTTTGCACTCGCGGCATCAATACCATTGGCATACCGGTTACGAGCCGCCGCTGACCGTGACGGCTCCGCACATCGGAGCTTGGATTGCCAAAGCGTTGGGACCACGCAACGCCGCGATTCCGGCGTTCATCGATATCGGACAACGCTATGCCGGCAACGGTGAAGCGGAAGAGCTGAAGGCGTTTCAGACGGGAGGCGTCCTGGGCACGGAGTTTTCTCCGTTTCGAATTCCCGATCCGACACAAGCCATCAACACCGTCCGTCCGCCGGCGGGAATGTCGATCAAGCGTTTTCGAACACGTCAGAAAGCTTACGAGAAACTGTTGTGGTCCAGTCCTGTTGCGACGGTCGACGACGACCTTCAACGGAAAGTATTGTTGAAATCGCTAACCGACGCCTATCGTCTGCTCGATTCACCCGCCGCAATAGCGTTTGACCTGTCGTTGGAGCCGAAGGAAACGTATCAGGCTTACGACACCGGGCGTTTCGGGTTGGGATGTCTCTTGGCCCGACGCTTGATTGAAGAAGGCGCCCGATTCATCGAGGTCACGACCGAATATGTTCCATTCTTCGGATGGGACACGCACGACAATGGCCATACTCGATTGGCGAAGTTGAAGCAATCGATCGACCGTCCGATCGCCCAACTGGTTCTGGACTTGGAAGAACGTGGCCTATTGGATCGCACGCTGATCGTGCTGGCCAGTGAATTCAGCCGTGACATGCTTGTCGAAGGCAAACCGGAACGCAAAGTGCCGGATCAAGTCAAACAACCGGACGTGATCAACGAGCTGAAATTCTACGGCATGCATCGGCATTTTACTGGAGCCGGCAGCGTGCTGATGTTCGGCGGCGGAGTACGTAAGGGATTCGTTTACGGAAAAACGGCCGACGAACGCCCCTGCACGACGATCGAGAATCCCGTCAGCATCACCGACCTGCATGCCTCGATCTACCGGACGCTGGGCATTTCGCCACGGTATCACATCGTCACCGAACAGCGGCCATTCTACGTGACCGAGGATGGGCATGGTAAGCCGATTGCTGAACTATTCGGAGCATAAACGCGAACCGCTGTGTTGAAAGCGATTCGATCTTTACGGTTACAATTACGTTTGCAGTCATTCCGGGATGAGCGACCGTGTTTCCCAATCGATTCTTCTCGATAAGAACGGTTACCGTTGTTTGTGCAGTCATCTTCTTTGGAACTGCTGTCGGGGTCTTCGAAACGTATCGTACCCGGCAGACAACTGGTCCTATTCAGGTTCTCGCAAGTTCGGACCAAATGTTCGTGTTTCTCGAGGTACGCCGAATTGTCCATTATCCTGGCTGGTTACGCTCGCCGAATATTTATTGCCACAGTCACGAACAGTTTTATTTCGTTGTCAGCGAGACAGGCATTGAAAAGCAAACGCAGATTTCTCGGGAGAACGGGGTTACGTTTCATCCAAATCTCAGTCACATTTTTTCTCACAAAAGACAACTGCATCTTTTTCAGAGCCGATCGAAAAATTATCTGCCGTCGGTTTATCGATGGGCTGAAGACGAATTCGTTTTGCTGCCCCAACAGCAAGGCGGAGAGATTCTCAACGCTCGTGGGTTGAAGAACAGCAACCCACTTGAGGAACTTCAGCACTTGTACCATGACCGCGGATGGGCGTTTGGCAAGCCACACATTTTTGAATGGAATCACCAAGTGTTTGAGATTGTCGAAGACGAGCAACCGGACGAGACGTTGGTTAAACTCGTTTGTCAACAAGCCGATCAGTCTTGGTCAAAAACCCTGGTACGTTACGATAACAGAAAAACGAACATTTCCGGTAACAAGCTCAGGGAACTCAAGAAGCGACCACGACAAAACGGACATCGCAAGTGACCACTTGGCAGTAGTCATCGCAGCCGGGGGGCCGGATCAAGGACTTGGCGTTCAGTTTCTTCCTCGCGTCCAACTTGCCGAAAGTGACTGGACAGTATTCCGGTCAGTCGCAAGAATACCGATCCGATTGGAACGAGTTAAGGGCGTATAGCTCAGATGGTTAGAGCGCAGCTCTGATAAAGCTGAGGTCCGTGGTTCGAGTCCACGTACGCCCATTTTGAGTGGTCAACTTTCAGTAAACGGCTGTAGTTTTGTGGCTAATCGCTGAATGCTGACAGCTCCCTACGGGGACGTAGCTCAATTGGGAGAGCGCCGCCCTTGCACGGCGGAGGTTGCCGGTTCGAGCCCGGTCGTCTCCACTTTTCTTCAATACGATCCGAACCCAAGCTTCGAAAGATGTGTCAAACGACCGTAGTTTTCGGACGATGGTTTCCCTGTAAGTTTTTTCGAACGAAGTCGCTTGACCGAGTGGATGGCGGTGCCTATGATGGCCGACCCAGATAAAGTTGGCCGTGTATTCAGATTCTTTAACTCGTTGCGGTATCGTGGTTTGAAGCAGAATCAGAGTTTCATTTGATTCTGCTTCAGCTCATGGGCTGGATTTCGCCGGCTTGGCGAAATGCTGATCTTTGACAATTTGGTAGCAGCATGAGTGGCATCTTAATGTAATCTCACGATTATGCCTGTGCGGCGCACTTGCGTCGTGCTGCATGTGTCGAGAAATAAAGCCTCTTAGGGTTTGGCAATTTATCGATATGACCAGGACTCTGGTGGGGAGTTGAAACGGCTTTGGCCGCGGAAGCTCTTGACTGTGAGTCCGGAATCTTTGTGGTCAAGCTACTAAGGGCGTGTGGGGGATGTCTTGGTGTCAGGAGGCGATGATGGGCGTGGAAGGCTGCGAAAAGTCCGGAGGAGCTGTCAAACGAGCATTGATCCCGGAATGTCCTAGCGAACGCGGTGAACTGAAACATCTAAGTAACCGTAGGAAAGTAAAGTAATAACGACTCCCGGAGTAGCGGCGAGCGAAATGGGAATAGCCCAAACCGCACTGCTTGCAGTGCGGGGTTGTGGGGCTCATCACTGTGGAGTTACAAAATTGTCTGCTAGAAGAATCCGTTGGAAAGCGGAACCGTAGAGGGTGACAGTCCCGTATTTGAAAGCAGTGCAATCTCCCGATGAGTACCCGAGTAGGGCCGGTCACGTGGAACCCGGTCTGAATCCAGGAGGCCCACCTCCTAAGGCTAAGTACTACCTGACGACCGATAGTGAATCAAGTAACGTGAGTGAACGATGAAAAGTACCCCTGTTAGGGGAGTTAAAAGTACCTGAAACCACACGCCTACAAGCTGTCGGAGCACTATTTGAAGTGTGACGGCGTGCCTTTTGCATAATGACCCGGCGAGTTACTGTCGTTGGCTCGGTTAAGACCTTCAGGGTCGAAGCCAGAGGGAAACCGAGTCTGAATAGGGCGTAAATTGGTCAGCGGCAGTAGACGCGAAACCTGAGTGATCTACCCATGGGCAGGTTGAAGCGCGGGTAAGACTGCGTGGAGGACCGAACCCACCTAGGTTGAAAACTGGGGGGATGACCTGTGGGGAGGAGTAAAAGTCTAATC
>CAUZVF010000302.1:0-6528 GCA_963582955.1 Planctomycetota bacterium | reverse complement strand
CTTCAAGAATCCGAACAGCCTACCCGCAGCACTCGCACCGATATTCATCAACCGGCACGACGATGTACCGTGTCGCCAGTGGTCATGGTCAAATCAGATGATAACCGCCATCCACGGTCACTCAGACGCACGCGGCTTCAGGCAATGGCAGAAAGTGGGCCGCCACGTCAACAAAGGCCAGAAGTCATTTACGATCTTGTCGCCAGTCACAAAGAAGATCGTCGACAAGAAGACTCAGGAAGAACGATTCGCTGTTGTCGGCTTCAAGGGAACGGCAGTATTCGGACTCAGTCAGACGGACGGCGACGAACTGCCACCACCGGACCCCGAAGTCGCCCGGTGGATTGATTCTCTCCCGTTACTCCACGTTGCGAAGGATTGGGGAATCTCAGTCGAAGGCTACTCTGGCCAACTTGGCCGCGCTTTGGGCCGATTTTCGTCTGCCGGTCATATCGCGCTTGGCGTTGAGAATCTCAGCACTTGGGCACATGAGATGATCCACGCGGCCGATTGTCGGCTTGGCAATCTAACGGAACGCGGCCAGCACTGGCGATCGGAGACAGTTGCCGAACTCGGCGGCGCTGTGTTGCTGAGTGTCCTGGGACGTGACGTTGACGCCGACTTGGGTGGCTGCTGGGACTACGTGACGTCATACGCCAGAGACGCGGGGATCGAGCCGATCGCGGCCTGTCAGCGCGTCCTAAAGCGAATGTGTGACGCTGTGGTCCTGATTCTCGATTCCGCCACGGCATTGACCGAGGAGCCCGCAGAAGTCTTGGCTTGAGACCCTCCAGCCAACGCGCCCGGCTTCGGTCGGGCGTGCTGCTGGGGAGTCTTGAAAAGTGTAAAAGTCCACCCTCCCTGAAATTGGCCGATTCCGGTCATGGGAATTAAGGACTTGCGCCGATCCGGAAATGTATTTCAATGTTATAACCAGCTCTTACAGAAAGAGGCCAGTAGTCATGGAACAGCACATCGCGGTTTACGCACGAGTCTCGACGAAACGGCAAGACACCAAAAGCCAAGAACCAGAGTTGAAACAGTGGCTGGCAGCTTATGCCAAGGATACGCCGATCAAGTGGTATAAGGACAAAGCCACTGGAACGACGATGGACCGCCCAAATTGGAACAAACTCGAAGCCGCGATCGACGCTGGCAAAGTCGCATCGGTTATCTGTTGGCGACTGGACCGGCTCGGTCGGACCGCCAGCGGATTGACCGCGCTTTTCGAGAAACTAACCGATCGGAAAGTGAATCTGGTCAGCATTAAGGATGGCATCGATCTAAAGACGGCAGCGGGCCGACTCATTGCCAACGTGCTGGCCAGCGTGGCGGCCTACGAAACCGAGGTCCGTGGCGAACGCATCCGTGCCGGACAGGCTGCCGCCAGGGCAGCCGGCAAGACTTGGGGAGGCCAACGCAAAGGAATTCGGCTGAAAGTCACGAAAGAGCAGATCAAGACCGTCCTAAGAATGGCAAAAGAAAGAGCCAGCAAAGCCGAAATGTGCCGTGCTACTGGACTACATCGACCAACGGTCTACAGCATTCTCCGCGACGGAAAGTAGTCGAGATTGCGCTGTGTAAAGTTCCATGCCGCCAGTCCTCAACCTTTGGCGGTGTGCGCCGCCGCAGGTTTCGGGCGGTCATGAACTTCAGGGGTGTTGTCGACGTCTTGTCGACCGATGCGCTGAACGCTTCCGCCCAACTGACCGAGGACACGCCCTCCTTGCGCACGTGAGCTGAATGGCCGGATCGTGGCTGCCATCAGTTCGACTACGCGCTTCGAGCAGGTTGGAAGCCGCCTCGCGAATCAGATCGATTCTGTGGAGGCGTGCTTCGCCGGAACAGGAACAAGCGAGATTAACGACTCGCCGCATCATCTGGCCGAATTGGCGCGCAAGCGAAAACGGTCGTTAGATCGGATTTCAAATCAACGCAGTTCCCACGATTTCTTGGGACGAGGACGGGATGCTGAGCCAAGTAGAAATCGGTGCAACATCGCCCAGGTGCTGAGCAGTCGTTGATGGTTTGTGTCTCTTTATTTGATGGGACTCGTGTCGGTCGTCGTCGAGGTACCGCTCCCCGGATATTCTTGCCCCGACCGCCGCGGACCTAAGTGGCGCAAACTGGCGCAGAAAAGTAAGTGCATAATGTCGTGGCGGATAGCAAGGCTCACGGTCGCTCACTCAGCTTGCGCAAACGCTGTTGGGCGTCGGGGAAATCGGGCCAGTAGTCTACTGCGTGCTGGTAGTAATACCGGGCGACTTTGTAGTTTTTATCGTCCTCGTAGCGCCGGCCGAGCCGGTACATGATGGTCGCTTCAAACGAATCGGCGGTGTCGCGAATATGCGCGTGAGCGATGGTGCGGCCGCCCAACGGAGCGGCCCGCACCCAGCGTTCCAACCGCGTCCGGTTCGAGTTTGCGGCGTCATCCAAAAGCATGTCTACGTCGATCTTCCCACGATACATCACCACAATTCGATTCCGAGGGTCCATGAGAAAGCTCATAGGAAGGCTCAGGGGTTCACTCGCGGCGGTGAGAAAGTCGGCGGATTTCTGCAACTCATCGAGGAATTGCTCATGGGCAAAAGCGGCCTCAAACGGGAATTTCAGACGCTGCAGGAGTGCGAGCGTCGACTTCGCATCGCCCTCGTTTTCGCCCAAGTCATCGACCGAGAGGGCAATCACGCGAATGCCCGCACTCTTAATCTCGTCGGCGCGCTGCACGAATTCCTCCAGCTCTGCGACGCAGGGGCTACACCACGAGGCCCAGAGGTTGACCAGCGTCCAATCGAGTCCGTGACCAATTCCTTCCCTTGGAAATCACGACCCCGGATTCTGGGCGCCGAGACAAGCGTCACGGCGGGCACGCGAAGCGAGGATTCCGGCTCCGGCAAGGTCACCGAGCCCGGCTTGATCGCGAGGATCGCAGGGTCACGAGGCGGCGACTCCTGCCAGCCTTCTCCTTGGGTCACGACGTACCTGCGGTTGGCCTGCAAACCGGTCACGGTCTCCACCGTTTGATCGGCGTCCGGCCAGCGAATGACCACCTTGTCGATTCCCGCTGCATCCCGGCTCAGACCAAAGTGGAGCCACGTGCTGTTCTGGGAAAGAAAGCTCTCTCCGGCACGAACTGTCTTGATCAGCTTGTGTCTAGACTGCCCCCGCACGATCACTTCCACGCGGGCTCCAATCGCGTCGCGATTGGTCGTCACACCATTTCCAATCAGCTTCACGGCGAGAAAGTCACCGTTGGAACGTCCCACCTCATTGCGGAAGAAACGCAGACGCGGTGCATTGCGATTGCGCACCCAGAGATCCAGGTCGCCATCGTGGTCCCAATCCACCACGGACACGGCCCGGCTGTCGTCCGGGTAATCGAGGCCAGAGATTCCCGAGATATTGGCAAACTGCTTGTCGGCGGTCTCGGAACCCAGATTGAGAAAACAGCAGTTCTTTTCATGGCCACTCCAGGAACGGCCTTCCCTGACCATCCGAGAGAGATCTGCGGTTCGAGGCGCCGGTCTTCCGCGGTGGTCCTCGGATGAAGTGCTCCGCCCAAGCGACACGACCTGCCGCCAAAAGAAACTTCACAAATCACCCGAATCGGGATCGCCGGTGATGTATCCATTGGCCACGAAGAGGTCTTCCCATCCGTCGTTATTGAGATCAATGAATGGCGAGGCCCACGCCCAGCGCCCCATCATCGCGCCCGATGCTTCGCTGACATCCTGGAACCCGTCATCGCCCAGGTTCTTCAGCAAGGTACTGCCGATGGTAAAGCGTTGATAGGCCCGGCGCGATTCGGTCGCAATTTCCGGTTTGAACCGGGTCTGTGAAGTGACCCGCTGCCCCGCCGCCGACCACATATTGCCGATGTAAAGGTCCATCAATCCGTCACGATCGTAGTCCCCCCACGACACCGACATGCCGGATGCCTGATCCTCGCCATTGGCCTCGGCAGCGATATCGACAAACCTCCGCGTTCCCTCCGGCCTTATGTCGTTCCGATAGAGGCAATTCCGCCCAAAATCATTCACCACGTAAAGGTCCTGATCACCATCGTTGTCGACATCTTCCCAGGACGCTGCCAACGTGAATCGGCGGTTATTTTGGTCCAGTCCGGATTCGTGCGTAACGTCGATAAAGTTCCAGTTTTCCCCCTCGACCGCGTTTCGGAAGAGGTGATTGGGGCCACCTGCGTTCGAATCGTAGTACACGTGATTCACGCCGGCGCCGCCAACGAGCTGGCCGATACGGTCTTGACCGCTCCCCAAACCGAGGTTGGCGGTGAAACCTACAATCCCAAAATCGGCCGTGCCGATGGCCGTCCAGACCGGAGTCAACGGGTCGAGCCCTATGAGTTTCCGGGCGCGTGCGACGTCCGTTTTAAGGTTGATTTTCGCGAATGGCTGTTGAATCACTCAACACACACTGTGAACTGCCCGCAGTGAATCCGTTTTTGCCGTAAGCGAAATCAAGACACTCTGTTCCCGTTAAATCAGATGTTTACGGTGCTGGCATTCTCAAGGCTGAGGAGCCGCATCATTCGTGATCCACAGTGCTCCCGTTCCATCGACCGAGAGCAGTTTGCGCGGCTGATGGCGGCCGAACGGTGTCGTCATTCCGACTGCGAGGAATGGTCCGTTCTCAGCCCTGGCCACGGTTGCCGTTCGTAACACAGGACTAACCGTCATTTGAAGTTTTAGGTCAATCAAAAACTTCAGCAATGATCGCGACCGCCGCGTTCAAGCGTTTCCGGTTCGAGACCTCGGTCGCCCTCCCGAAGCGTCCAAGAATTCATTCACATTCTGCTCCGATTTCATCGACCTCCACAGGTTCATCGACCGACGCCGTCTAGTCCTTCTGCCGCTCGCAGAGCCACTGATAGGCCAGATTCTACACTTCGTCGGAGGCGGCTTCGTCCTTGAAAGCAGTTTTAGCCGAGCCCACCACCGTATGGCTCCCCGCGTCACGGACCACCAACTTCGCTCAATAATTCAGTCAACCGCCGGCATTGCTCAGCCGTCAGTCGCTGGCCCAACTCGGCAGCCAATTGACGCAATGCTGGATCAGTTGCGTCGGACTCAATCAATCGCGTAGTCGGCGCAACAGCGCCGGTTTTCGCGCCGGTCAGTTCCGCGATAACACAACAATTATCGTAAGTCACTACCTTATCTGATGTTTCGGCCACTCCGTTCGAGTCCCCTATCCTCCACTGCTTACAACTCTACGCTGTTCCGTGACTTACGGAAACCTGCCTCATGCGGCAGCGCGGCGTGAAACGGTAACTACCACTTTGTTACCACTTTTCACGGAGCCGCGATCATGAAACAACGCCGCAAACCCCGCTACACCCTCCACAAGCCAACCCGTCAAGCTCGCGTACGGATCGACGGACGCGGGCACGGTGTCGGGTGATTGCTCGTTTCGTCGGTCGTCGGCCGTCATCGAGCGAACTCATTAACCATGCGAAAAAACTCAACGCTTCGGTTGCGTACGATTGGTAGGTCGTGGGATGAAGAATCAGCAAAAAAAGTGGTTCAACGAGTGAAGTCCCACTTTAGCTTTGCCAACGTTTTTCGATTCTGTTAAAGGATTCCTTGAATGCTATCGATAGTGTCCCGAATTCTCCGTCTCGACTCAACTGTAAACCACTGTGGCCGTTATCGAGACGTTCCCGCAATTGCTGCCACACGTGGTTGGAATCGAGCGACAACTGACACTTACCACGCATGCTTACGCCTGCCGTAGTGCCGGGACAATCTCGGTTCGTGCGGCGTGGATTGCTGGTGCGATTCCGGCGAGTGTCCCGGCGATGACGGAAATGATCAGTCCCGTGATCGCCAGTCGAATTGATGGCGTGAAAGCAATCGTCACGGCTTCGGCGCCGACTGACAGATTGCTGACTTTCAGCAGCAACATGGCGACTCCAACGCCGATGATTCCACCTGCGAAACTCAGTAGCACGCTTTCGGTCATCACCAGTCGGAAGATTCTTGGACTGGAGAATCCGATGGTTTGCAGGATGGCGTGTTCGTTAATGCGATCCTCGACCGACATAACTGTCGTCGTTGCCACCAGAGACAGTACGAGGCCGACACAGGCGTAGCCGAGATAGTGGGCCATGCTGATTAGCTGTGACAGGTCGCCCAAACTCTTGGCTTGGAAGACGCCCTTCGGCCGAGTGTCAGTCTCGACGGGACCGCCCCGGAACTTGGCGTCGATCTCTCGACATTTGGCGACCGGATCGACACCTTCTTCTAACAGGACTTCAATCTGTGTTACCGTGCCAACCAGATTCATGCCTTTGCCGCGTTGCAGGAATTCGAGATGGGAATAGATGTAGTTCTCCTCAGCGGGATCGTCACTGGAGTAAATCCCGACAACGTTGACAATCAATTCGCCGATCTTAAACGTTTCACCAACTTTGATACCGCGACGAGAGGCAACAGCTCGGCCAACGACGGCGGCATCTTGATGTTGTTCGAATTCGGACCAGTTGCCGGACACAAGCTCGAAGTCACG
>CAUZVF010000301.1:0-6544 GCA_963582955.1 Planctomycetota bacterium | reverse complement strand
GAATCTCGATCGCAACAGGTTTAGGATCGAGATCCTCGCTGGTTGCCGCACCGCCATCGAGCCATTGTTTGATCGTTGCGATCGATCGTTCTGTCAGTGGCAATTCACCTTCCGGAGGCATTGCGCGTTCAGCGATCTTGCGGAAGAGCAGGCTTTGCTTGGACGAGCCACGGACGATGGCCGTACCATGATCGCCACCTTTCAGCATCAATTTGATATTTCGCAGATCGAGATTCCCTTTACGGTCTTCCAAACCATGGCACGACATGCAATGAACTCGCAGCAGAGGGCGGATGTCACCTTCGAACGTGACTTTGTCATCCGCGCAAGCGGGCAACAGGGCACCGTGAAACGAGACAAGTGCGAGACAAAAGACAGGAATTCGATTCTTGGCGGCTTGATTTGGCATCTTCGCATTTCAATTAAGCGATTGAGCGATCTATCCTAACGAGCGGCAAATCATATTGCATGGTCTTGTTGCCCGTTTAGCGAGCCCTGCATTCTTCCTTTTCGGAATCAGTCTTCTTTCGAATTGAGCTAACCGGTATCGATCCAGAGATTGCTATTCCGGACTATAGCGGCCGCCCCCGGTCGACCCCGCCTACTTGATTAGGTAGAGATCGGAGAAGACGAACGATTGCTTGGACTTGACGGTTCGGCGGTTGAATCCGATGGCGAAGATCTTTGCCGGGTTGATCTTCTGTTGCAGGTCGGCCGTCGGGATGCGGATCGCCGTTCTTTTCCCAGGAGCGACTCTCAAGTAGTGATGCCAGCAGTCGCGGTCCTGGTCGATGGCCTTGACGGCGATCTCGATCGGCTGGTTCGTGGGGTTTGAGAGGATCATCGCCAGCGCGCGATACGGCGACCAATCGGTGACGGCGAGTTGGGTGATCGTTACGCCCGGCCAGGCGAAGGTTTCGTCCATCGATTTGGGAATGGTCAGGCGCGCTCCGTCGGCGAGTATCTTGATCGCGGTCTGCTCTCCGGTGGATTTGATTAGCGGCAGGTCGCGTGGGATGACTCCCTTTGACCAATCGGAGACAACGACTTTGCGGGCGGCTTTGATGGCAGCGACACCGGCTTCGCCGAGAAGATAGGGATTGGGTACAACGACCTGACTGATCGAGGTGGGTTTGCCCTCCGGCCAGTATTTCCAGCCAACCATCTGCGGCAGGGAGTCGCCGTCGTAAGTCGCGTCCCAAAACGATTCTTTTCGCGGGCTCGCCTCGAAGACGGACTGTTTCTTGCGGTTAGCCAAACAGCATCGAGCAGAATCTAATACGGATACCTCCGCACGGCAGGCCGATGATTCGGTCGTTTCGTCACTTCAGCAACTTGTCGATGCCGGCCCTCGCTGGCCTTACAAAAATCAGGCCACACGCGCGGCAACGAGCAATCACTATTCAACACTGACCGTCGAGCAGATTTGCAACGAACCCGTTGAAGAACTCTGCAACCAACACGCTCATCTTCATCTATGGACGACGAATACTTTTTTGCCATACGCATTTGCCGTCATCGAGGCTTGGGGGTTCACGTACAAGTCCTGCTTTGTCTGGGTCAAACCGCAAATCGGTATCGGCAACTACTGGCGGGTCTCGCACGAGTTCTTGCTGTTCGGCATTCGAGGCGGTCCGCCGTTTCGGGATAAGAGTCAGCGGAGTTGGATCGAATCCCGGCGGACCCAACACAGCCGAAAGCCCGATGTGGTCCGCCAAATCATCGAGCTGGTTAGTCCGGCTCCGTATCTCGAAATGTACGGCCGCAGAGCCCTGCCCAATTCCGCATGGACGGTCTACGGCAACCAAGTGGAACGCCGTTTGTTGTAAGGGGATTTCGATGCCAATCGGTATGCCCCCATAAGAAGGAAACTTGAACCATGTCAAAGAATGGCGACCTGTGGAAGGAGTCCACGCGCTTCGGCCGCGACGATCTTCCCTTGGTGGCCAAAGTTGCCGACATGGCACACACCTGGATCTTTGGCGAAAGCCAGCAGCAATAGCTGCTCTTTACTACGTGGAATCTGCCCTCGTTGATGTTGATCTCTCAAACAAAGGAGCCAATCCAAATGTCAAACGATGAACGACGAACCAACACGATCCTGATTGTTGACCTCAAACACGACATGATTCCGTTTTTTGATGTGATCACTGATCTATCCGAACAACATTTTCAGACATTCACAATTCCACTGGCCCGGCGGCCGAATTATGTCAATCCATTCCTCACTCGATTTTTTCGTCAGGTGCGTCAAAACAACCGCAAATAAAGGACACGACAGAGCCGCATTATGGACAGATCGCCTGGTGTTCCAGTATCGGACAGTCAGTGATTAGACGTTCGAAAGCAACTTCAAGGCTGATCTGGAACAGAAAAAACCGGCAGAGCTCAATACGGGAATTTGAGGGTGATTGAAGAATTAGACGCTGATGCGTCACCAAAATCTACAGATCAATGCAAGACACACGCACACAGACATTGTTGACCATAAAACAAGCCGCCAAACGATTGGCCTGCTCGGAAGCGAATCTGTACGCATTTCTCGAACAGGGACAATTACCGTACCTGACCATCGGAAAGCGAAAAGGCTACCGAATTGACCCGCCCGATTTGGACGATTTCATCAAGAACCAAAAGGTTCAACGTGATGCATCGAAACCGCGTTCACCCCGGCCACGTCTGAAGCACATCAAGTTGAAATGAGAGAGGGCACGTTTCGCACCATGCCCTCCATTGAACGCAATGCAGAATCGAGCACGGTTAACCAGCCGCTTTCTTCGCCTGTTCCAAGAGATGTTGAGGATTGTGAGACAAATGTTGATAAACTTTGGCAAGCGTGCTGGGATCGTCGTGTCCCATCAGAATCGCAACCGTCAGTGCGTCCAATCCGCGCTGGAGGGCATTCGTCGCCCACGAGTGCCCCAGCGCATACAGCGAGCACTTCTGCGCCAATTCACGAGCGCGCTTGTAAGTCAGCTTTCGTTTAGCTTCGCAACGCAATTCGGCGTCAGTTTTCTTGAAGGTTTTGCCTTTGTTTCGCTTCGTTTTCTGCAGTGTCATGACAAAGTTCTCAATTTCCGCGTCTGCTATGGATTCTCCTCGTCTCGACATTCTTTCTTTTCCCAGGCGGATCTGAGCTCGATCAAAAGCACAGCTTACGGCGTAATTCGTCCACGGCCTCCCGTTGGAATTCCGGAACAGCGGCCCGGTCGGGTGCTTGACCATCAAGCGCTTAGTAATCTGCATCGCGTCGTCGGTCAGGTAAACCACGCGAGGGCTCCGTTTCATTTTCGATTCCAAGCGGGGAAGACCCATCTCTGATTTTGCAGGTCGACGTGCCGCGATTCGACTCGCAGCGACTCTTGCGGACGGCAACCACAATTCCAGGTCGCAACGATCAGGTCACGCAAGTTGTCGTCGGGAACGAACGACAAGAGCCCTTCAAATTCCTCGTGCGTCATAAAGACTTCGCGTCGCTCGGCCGTCGGTACTTCCATGTGAGCAACGGGATTGACTTCGACGTATCCCTGCTGCTGCGCCCACTTCAGGCAACGCTTCACGGTCCGCAGGTAATTTCGTCGCGTCGTCTTCGAAAAGTTCGGGTAACTGTCGACCCAACGCTGTACATGGAACGGACGCAGGTCGGCTACACGAAGATCCGGATAGCTGTCAACAAACCGTTGCGACCGGAATCGATACCACTCGTGTGTCATGCGAGCGATGCATCTGAGACCAGTCCAAGAAGACGTCGATGATCGCCGCCAGCGACTGCGACGCAACGTTTCGCGTCTTCGGTTGTCGCATGAGTTGATAAAAGCGTTCGTGCGCCTCTTTCTTGTCCGGTCCCAGATTGTGCTGAATACCGTTGATCGTGACAAACCAAGCGCGACGAGCGCTGCGATACCAAGGTTTCGGCCGACGTGCCATGAGAAAACCCTCCAGCTTTGAGTGAGTAAAAAACACACCAGCAATTCGAAGGGTTTGCTTCGGGCCTCGGTCAGTGTCGGCTGACTGAGGCCCACTTTGTTGGGAAACGCAATGAAATTCCGTGCCGAATTCTGTGCCAATTTGGTTGCGACTTCAAGTGGACTTGACGTAAGTCCTTGTCAGATAAAGTACACCCGGGAGGACTCGAACCTCCAACCCCTGGTTCCGAAGACCAGTGCTCTATCCAATTGAGCTACGGGTGCAAATGATTTTGATTTAATGAGTTACGCCTATTCCCCGTTAACTGAATCGTAATGTTATAACCAACGATTCTAACTGCCACCTGCCTCACAGTAAATCGTCTGGCCCTCGGAAGGCAGGGCCCGTCAGTTTTTCACAACACGATGAGTTTACAAACAAGAGTCGGCAGCGCCAGCAAGGGATTTCTCGATATTCCCATGCTGGCGCTGCGGGCTTGTGATTGCACAAATTGAAAAACTGACCAGCCCTGCCCGGGAGGCCATGAAGGAGTTCCCACTCTCAATTCATGTTCGTTAGCGGCCTATGCGAATCTGGTGAAAAACACGAATCATGCCATAGAAATCCACGAAAATAATTGTTTCCCGACCACATCCAGGCTAAGATCGGCGGCAAGTCGCAAAGGGCATTGGTGCCAGCTTTTTGGATCCCATTGAATCGACAGTCGACAGAATATTGCTTCGCTCAAGAATGAATGGCACATGACATACGTAGGGCAAACGTAACAACCAAATCGTGTTTTGTGAGTAATCAATTCGAATGGAGAATGGCGGAAAGAACTGTTTCTCGCTGGATCGGACCGCTCTGAATTCAGAGTGTCCCGCCGATCCAAAAGCCGAATTCGTCCCGCCGACCAGTTTTCCTTGTTTCGTTCTCCTACCGCCTTGCCATAAGTCAGCCAGGGATTCCCGTGTCTCAACGTCCACAAACTTGGTGAGGAAAAGCATGAACAAGATTATTCAAAGTATCAGCCTTGCATTGGTCTTGGTGGCGTCCACAACCTGCGCCTTCGCTGAAGACACAATGTTATTCAACGGTAAAGACTTGAAAGGCTGGACTTTTCAGGTCAGCAAGGGTGAAAACAAACCCAAGCCTGTGCAGGAGTCCTGGGTGGTGCAAAAGGGTCTGCTGATCTCCACCGGAGCTTGCACTGGCTTCCTGAAGCACGAAGTTGAATTCGAGAACTATGTTCTGACCCTCGAATGGCGATCGATGAAACCAAAACGTAACGGACTCAGCGTCGGCGGATCGGGTTCAGTCTTCGTTCACACATCGGATGAGATGGGATCTTTTCACAGCCCGAAATCAGTGGAGATTTCACTCTTCAACGATACCGGATCCGTCTATTTTCGTGATGTCAAACCGTTCTCGAAAAAGAAATGGGCCTTTCGCGCGCCAGATTTCGCCGACGATGCCGAGAAGGAAATGGGAGAATGGAATCAAACGAAGCTAATCTGTCGAGGAAACCGACTGACGGTCTTCGTCAACGGAACGCCGGTCAACCAGATGGACGGGCTGAACCTAACGAAAGGGGCAATTGCACTTAAGTCCCAACGGGGAGCTTTTCAAGCGCCGTCGTACTATCGGAATATTCGAGTTCAGCCTCTTTCCAGTGCTTCGGTGAAAGACGAAAAAACCGCGACGACGAAATTGGCCAAATTCAAAGCGTTGGTTGCCAAACAGGAAGCTGCTGAGGAAGCGAAACGTGGTGAAAAAGAACGGCGAGGGAAAACGCATGCCGAAAAGTTCGCACGACAATGGGCCACGATCAAAGTGCCTCAGGAAATCGACTTCACGACGGACGCACGCAAGTTGCCGTTCCCCGCTGACACTCGTGAGCTAGAGTTTAAGGCGAAATTTGGCGACATCGAATTGAAGAGTTCATTGTCGTTAGCAGTGCTCTCGAAATTCTACCGAACACAGATGGCCAAACGCGGCTGGAAAGAGGTTAAGAAGAAACGCGACAAAGACTCGGTTGAGGTCACCTTCAAACATGGTCAGGCCGAGGTCGAATTGAGTTTGGATAAGGAGTCTGACGGTGTCGAAATCAGTCTGGACTGCCGTGGGCTTTCGTTCAAAGGCACGAACGATCCGGCGGGACTTGTCGCATTGGGCATATCCCAACCCCGAGCCTACGTGTTTCTTCAGAAGGAGATTAAGCTGCCCTCCGACATTCGCGATCTCGAGTTCGACGGCGGCAACCGCTGCTTGTTCAAGTCTGGCCTGGGACTCCAAAAAGCGTTTGATGAGATAGGAAAACAGCTTCGAGCCAAAGGTTACAAGGAGACTCGCCGACCGATCGTCAGTAAGAATCGGCGCTACACCGAATTTGCCAAGGGCCGGATCGAATTGAGCGTCAATATTTTCTCCAACGACGGCGGCTCCAGAGCCATCCTGACGTACGAGGAGAAGTAACCGATGAGTACGGATTCGTAGGGTGTGTCGAGGTCGCGAAAGCGCGTGGTGCGTCCGCGCACGCACAGCGTGATTGTTCTGAACGGTTAATCGGACTTTCGGCGCCGATCGGCGCTTTCGGCGCTTTCGGCGCTCAGAATAATCAACCATTGGTTGCGCAAGC
>CAUZVF010000300.1:0-6549 GCA_963582955.1 Planctomycetota bacterium | reverse complement strand
CAGCTTCGTCCGATGGCGTAACGTGGATCGCGGACTCGGGCGTACGGCTGACACGACAAGCAGGATGTGCAGGTGACTTTCGGGTCGTTTCGGCAGAAGTCGTTCCAACGCCCGACGACGACGGATTGACATGACGAAAGGAATCGCAACCAGTTCTATCACCAGGCGGAACGTCCATGGATATGGCGAAGTGTTCCGAAATGTGCGTGATTTGGAGCCCACAGAATCGAGAGGCGACAGCTGGTTTTCGAATGTTCTACGAAGCGTGCGATGGCACGCCCTTGACCAACGACGTGTGTGGCGCATCGCCAGTGCGGTCTGCGAACTCTGAACTCATCGAGACACACTCCGGATGCCTGCTGTCTCGGTTGCTGCCGTTAAGATCGAAGTTAAGGCTTCTTCTCATCTGCTTGTGTCGTCAGCAACCGTCTGATCTTCGAAAGAAACAATTGCTCGCACGGGCCGGCGAACGAATACGTTTGCTCGTAGCCTCCACGGTCGGAATAGATTCGATCGCCGCCGATATAACCCATGCCGCAGTCGCCATAACCCGCGACACACACGAACCGATCCGGCCGCATTTCCTGGGCAGCTAGTTGATATTGCACGAACGGTTCGCCGGGCAGGTGCAGCATCTTGACGTGGCCGATCGAAAGACAACTCAGCTCGATGGGCTTCCCAGATTTCACATGTTGGATCCAGGCCACTGCGATCGCCCGCGCTGTCCAACGGATGTTTCCGCCGTAAAATTTCATTACCAGCAACACCGAACAGTGCATGATCGATATCCTGCGACGCCAGAGCGTAAGTCGGAAAACTTCAGTCTGGTTGGCGCATCACCTTGAAGCTGGCTTGGTCCTTGTCGAAGAGCGTCACGAACAACTTGGCTTGTTGGTCTTGTATCTCTTTGATTTCCACCGCCACGGGCTGAGTTCCGGGACCAGCGTTCTTGGACAACGGAATATCCATCAGCGGCTTGCTATCGGTTCCGTAAACGTAAAGACGCCGGTCTTTGTCGGAAACCTGCCGAATTGCCAGAATCAAGCAGTTGATTGCGATCTTGTCCCCGTTCTCGTTTGTGTATGTGACGCTAGTATGTGACGCTACGCATTTTCTCTTTTGAAATGCCTTTGCCGTCGACGACGGGCACAAGACGATACGTAAACAAAAAAGCGACCCCGACACCCGCTTTGGACTTTGCCGCGTCGCGCAGTTTGTCTTCCGTCAAGTCCTTCTGTGGAACAATGAGGACGCCGGCTTCTTCAGGCTTGTGGACACCGTTTGCCTTGCTGGGGTCCGGTTCGACTTTCACCTGTGGTTTCTTGAACTTCTGCACCTGCTTGGAGAATTGCTCCGCGACCTGTTTGGCGGTTTGAGAGTCAATCGTCTCGAGTTCAGCCTGTGCAAGTGCAACCGCTGAGAGAGTCGACCACATGAGAAATGATAGGCAAAGCAAGAGCCGATTCATAACATTGCTCCTTTGTCGGGGGGTGTTCGGCAGACGATGTGAAGAAAAGGCTAAGGATCAATTGTCGCAACGTGAAACGCATTCGGTTCGCCGGTCTCAGCATAAACCTGCCACTTGGCGCATTCAACGCATACACAAGCAACGGACGACATAGTATCATTCCGGGATACTGAGTCTATTCGAGCAGCCGCTCGGACGGAGGTCACGATCCATGAGAATTGTAGGCTGTTTCCTGCTGGTCGCAATCGCCGCGCTCGGTTGGGGTTCTGAGCAATCGCCCCAGTCGTCGGAGAATCCGGCAGAGGACACGAAACCAAGCAGATCGACAGTCGCTGAGCGACTCGACGGCCAATCGGGCGCGGCGACTGATGCCCCTGCCGCAGCCGCGAAACCCACCACAATCAAAGTCGTTCTGAGCGGTGCTCACTGCGAGGAGTGTGCGCGTCGTCTGCACGCCGCACTGAGGGCTGAGCCGGGAATCAGATTCGATGCCGATGACATTCAACCAGGGCGGCGGCCCGAGTTTTGGTCCAGCCGGTTTGTGATGGAGATCGCGGATATCAGTCAGATCGACGTCGGTGCCATTGCCCAATCCGTGGCCGAAGCGAAGACCCCACACAAGAGCCAGTTCGCGCCAGGTTTGTTCCTGTTGTTGCCGTGGAAGGTGACGCTGGTCGAGGACGACGCTGAGAAACTGCACCCCGCGCTGGCAAACTTGCCGGGAGTGGACCGCAAGGCGTCGATGGATGCATCGGCGTTGGCGCATTTTGGCGCGAAGACAGTAAGGGCTACACTTTGCCGACCCGCAAGCCGAGCCGAAGAAAAGGTTCCAGGAACCGCGTTGATATCCTCCGCCCGCCACGGCTATGAAGAGATTGGCGTGTGTTGCGGCATGTGAGACCGAACATCAGAGGAAATGACTATTACCACGGATTCGTAACAATGAAGTTCACTTGCACGGTTAGTCGCCTCGGCAACGGCCATTGGCGCGTTCGACACACGGCGGAGGACTCCGGAACGGTGGAGGTGACCGCCCTGTCGCGCGAAGCGGCGCTAGAAAAGATGCGCAACGAGTTGCGCTACCGCTTGGAATTATCTCCTTGCTGTGGCGAGGCGTACAAGGACGTGTCAATCAATCTGGTTGAAGAACGCTAACAACTTTCGAGGTCGTAGCGTCAACGGACGAAGTCCTCTCGTTGCACGATTAAGGACAACCGGGCCAGCATCGGCCTTCACTGCCAAAATGGAGAACGGAACATGAGCAACCGAAACGAAAAGAGATTCAGCGCGGTGCTGGTTGGCGTGGTGCTATTCGCGCTTTGCGCTTTGCCGGCCAGCGCACAGGAACGGAAGACGGCTTCCGTTCCGGATGACGTTGTCTTCGAAGAGGACATCGAGTTCGCGAACCCGGACAACCAGCACCTGAAGCTCGATATGGCTCGGCCGAAGGACGGCAAGGGTCCCTTCCCGTCAGTCATTTGTATCCACGGCGGCGGCTTTGTCGCCGGCACGCACAAGTCATACGACTCGATGTGCGTCGAGCTGGCCCGCCGCGGTTACGTCGCGGCGACTGTCGAGTACCGGCTGGCTCCCAAGTATCCGTTTCCAGCCTGCGTCCACGATGTCAAGGCGGCCATACGCTTTTTGCGGGCCAACGCCGTGCAGTACAACATCGATCCCGACCACATCGGAGCCACCGGTGCATCCGCCGGCGGACACTTGGCTGTGTTTCTGGCGGTCACGCCCGGCATCAAACAGTTCGAGGGAGACGGCGGCAACCCGGAGACGCCGAGCCGCATCGCGTGCGCGGTCAACTTCTATGGTCCGATGGACTTCACTCGCATCCAGGGCCGCAGCCGGTCGGAACCCGTGCTCGAGCCGTGGCTGGGCGGGACCATCACGACCCACCGGCGGCAGCACATCCTCGCCAGCCCCCTGTTCTGGGTCACGCCCAGCGCCGTTCCGGTGCTGTCGATCAACGGCACGAAAGATGATCACGTGCCGCACGAGCAAGCCGCTTGGATCACCGAACGCCTCAGCACGGTTGGGGTCGAAGCCGAATTGCTCATCCTTCCGGACGCCGGTCACGGTTTCAAGGACGAGGACGATCGGAAGGCGAAGCAAGCCATGCTGGCTTTCTTCGCCAGACACCTGAAGGGGCAGAAAGCCGACACGACGCAGTCCACCCGCACGCCGAAGAAACGCCGTGTTCGAACACGTCTCTCGGCGGGCGAGCGCCTGGTCCAGCGGTTTGACCGGGCCGCGCCGCAGATCGGCGACCCCTTGCCCGATGTCTCGGCGTACGACGCCGACGGAAAGCCGTTCAAACTGCGGAGCCTCAAAGGTCACTACACGGTGCTGACCTTCGGCTGCCTGATCTGACCTCCCTTCGTTCGAAGGGTCCCCGGTCTGGAGGCCATGCATCGTGACTATGCTCCCAAAGGCGTGAAGTTCTACTACATCTACAAGTACCTCGCCCATGCCGGCAACAAGGGGTACGTGCAACCGTTTACGCTGCAGGAACGGTTGATGCACATCAAAGAAGCCAAGCGAACGCTCGGCACGGACATCCCCTGGATCTGCGATACGATGAGCAACGAGTTGAAGCACGTTCTGGGCGACGCGCCCACTTCGGGCTTCCTCATCGATCCGGAAGGCAAGGTCGTACGCCGACGAGGCTGGGGAAACACCTCAGCGTTGCGTAAGGATTTGGAAGAGCTGGTCGGCCCGGTCGAGAACCCGACCAAGGTCGAGGACCTGAATCTGAAGACCGCTCCGCCCCCAAAAGTGGCCGCCAAGGGAGTCGTCAAACGCATCGAGCGGCCGGGCGGAATGAAACCGCTGCGCATCGAGCCGGAAATCAAACCAGACGCTCAGCCGTTTTATGTCAAACTGCGACCGCAGGCGGATCAGCAATTGCTGCGCACCGGCGCAGGCAAGTTGTACCTCGACTTCCGCCCGGACCCGATCTACCACGTGCATTGGAACAACCTCGTCAAGCCGATTCAGATCGAGCTCGAGCCGCCAGGCGAAACGACGCTCAAACTTGTAGGACGGATTGCTAATCCGTCCGGGGACGCCGACAGCTCACAAGACGGATTGGCAATCCGTCCCACAAAATTCGTGGCCGAAGGACCGAGAGTCGACGAGCCCTCTGACATCGACCCGCGCGAATTCCTGATCGACGTCGCGGCGTGGAGTTCCAAGGAACCGATTCAGTTGACGGTCCGCTATTTCGCGTGCAACGACGAGGCGGGTTGGTGCAAAGCGATCACGCAGCGGTACGCGATTCTTCTGAGCGAAGATGTCGAAGACGGCTACCACGTCCAGCCGATGTCGTATGCGGGTGTTTGGCCCGCGTTTCGTGGCCCGCTGAGAAACGGCATTTCGACCGCGCGCAACGTCCCGACCGAATGGGGGCCGGATAAGAACATCAAGTGGCGCACGGCGTTGCCGGCGCCGGGCAACAGTAGTCCGATCGTTTCGGGAGACCGCGTCTTCGTCACCTGTGCCCAGGACGAAGGCCGCAAGCGCAGACTGTACTGCTTCGACCGGACGGACGGAAAGGAGCTTTGGGTGCGGACCGTCAAGTTTGACAAGGTTATGCCGACGCACAAAACGAATCCGTACTGTGCCTCGACGCCGCTCGCCGTGGGCAATCGAGTCGTCGTCTGGCACGGCACCGCCGGGCTGTACTGCTACGACCTGGAGGGCAAGGAACTGTGGTCGCGCGACCTGGGCGAGTTCCGGCACATGTGGGGCTACTCCTCGTCGCCCGTGTTCTCCAAGGACCGCATCATCCTGCACTGCGGCCCCGGCAAGCGCACGTTTCTGACGGCCATCGAACTGACCACCGGCAAGACGCTTTGGCAGACCGACGAACCGATCGGTGGCGACGGGAACAAGAATGAAGACGGCAAGTACGCAGGCTCGTGGAGCACGCCGATCATCTCGCGAGTCAACGGCAAGAATCAAATCATCTGTAGCCTGACCACGCGCGTGAATGCTTACGACCCGGATTCCGGCGAGATCCTTTGGACCTGCGACGGCCTGCGCGGCCCCAAGGGTGATCTGGCGTACTCGTCGCCCGTGATCGCGGGCGACGTCTGTGTGGTGTTTGGTGGTTTCAATGGCCCCTCGTTCGGTTTCAAGCTAGGCGAGAAGGGGAACATCACCGAGGCCGGGCGGCTGTGGCGCGTCGAGCGGAACCCGCAAAGCATCGGCTCAGGCGTGTTTGTCGGCAAGCATGTCTACGTACCCGACGCCGGCCCCGGCACATTGCGATGCATCGAACCGGAGACCGGAAAAGTCGTGTGGCAACAGCGCATACCGGGCGGCGGCGCCTGGGGCTCGATCGTGTATACCGACAGCCGCGGCTACGTCACTTGCCAGGACGGCGACACGGTCGTGTTTGCTCCCCACCCGGACGGCTACAAGGAGTTGGCCGTCAACTCGCTCGGTGAACCGAGCAACTCAACGCCGGCCTTTGCCAACGGCCAGATCTTCCTGCGAACCTTCGAGGCACTCTACTGCATCAGTGAATCGGACCCGCGCCTGCGCGAAGGCGATCAAGCGAAGCGTACAACGGAAACAGGCTCGACTCGAGGAGGACGAAAATGAAACGGTCCGAAGAACTGAGTTGTGTACCTTGACGGTGAATTGCTGAAGCACGAACCGTTTCTGAGATACCTCACGTCGCTGGGACTCACCTACGAAAACGGAACCAGGAAACCCGGATACGACGTGTTCAAACACGAGGTCGCCAAGTATCGGCAGCTCGCGAAACAATCGCCGCCACGCAAGCCACAGGCCGAGCCACCTGGCGGCAGCAAGGACGTCGGCATCGAAGGCACGTGGACCCTGGTGTCGCTCGAATTGGCCGGCCAGAAGTTCCCGGGCTTCGCAGGTTCAAAGCTGGTCATGGCTAAAGGAAAGAAGACGTTTACGACCCGTAGGGCCAAAAAACTCCGCCGACCGGTAAATGTAGAAGATTCTTGCACTTCCGAAAGCTAAAACATCCTAATCTCAGCCGATTGATTCTTCGCCAATTTGTCCCAATGCTGTGCGATTCCACCGGGGCA
>CAUZVF010000299.1:0-6587 GCA_963582955.1 Planctomycetota bacterium | reverse complement strand
TTCTGTCGTCGTCCTTTTGTTGTCGCGGCCGTCGCAAACTGTTTAGGCCGCCGTCTCTCGCTGGAACGGCAGTCCGAATTCTCTTAACAGTGTACGGCCTTCGTCATTGGTCAACGCTGTCGTAACAAACGTAATATTCATGCCTTGGATATTGTGCATCTTGTCGGCGTTGATTTCGGGAAAGACAAGTTGTTCCGTTAAGCCCAAACTATAGTTTCCATGTCCATCAAACGCATTCGTCTTTAGCCCACGAAAGTCACGGACACGGGGAAGCGCCAACGAGATCAGCCGGTCCAGGAATTCGTACATCCGCTTCGAACGCAGCGTTACCCGGCAGCCGATCGGCATCCCTTCCCGAAGTTTGAACGCGGCGATCGACCGTCGTGCACGAGTAATCTGTGGCTTCTGACCGGTGATTTGGCCGAGATGCTGCACGGCCTCGTCCATTCGTTTCGATTCCTGGATCGCCTGTCCGACACCCATGCTGACGATGATTTTCTGGAGCTTTGGTAATGACAGGACGTTCTTGCGCCCCAGCTCTTTTTGGAGATTCGGGACGATCTCGTCTTTGTATTTTTCAAACAAACGCGCCATGGCTGTTTCAATCCGCTCAGTTTCTTGTTTCTTCGCCTGCCGTGAAATTGGTTAGGCCGACTTACTTTGCATAGGCCGCTTTGGCAGGCCCTACCGAACCGAGAGCACCTCCGCATGACCGGCAGAACCGTTCTTTCGCACCATTATCGAGATATCGCAGTCCAACACGCCGGCCCCGTCCGCACGAGTCGCAGAATAGCTGGACATTCGATGAATCAACCGGCATTTCCAATTCTAATCGGCCACCCTGTGGACTCTTCGGATGCCCGCGCCGGACATGTTTATAGGCTCGATTCACACCTTCGATAAGCAGCTTTTTACCACCATCGAGCACTTGCACGACACGCCGGGCTGTGTCACCCGCTTCATCTCCCGCAATTACTTGGACCATATCACCGCGTCGAATCTTCATCGTTCAAACCACCTCGCTGGCCAGGCTGACGATCTTCATGAATTTTTTTTTGCGCAACTCGCGAGCCACGGCACCGAAAATCCGCGTGCCGCGCGGGCTGCCATCGGCGTCGAGTAAGACGATTGCGTTTCGATCGAACCGAACGTAACTGCCGTCATCACGCCGCGTTGCTTTCTTGCAGCGGACGATGACGCCACGCAGTACGGTGCCGGCCTTGATAGCGCTACCTGGGTTCGCTTTTTGAACGCTGACGACAATCACATCGCCCAAACCCGCGGTACGCCGCCGCGATCCGCCCAATACCTTGATGCAGCGCGCTATTTTCGCGCCGGTGTTATCCGCCACATCCAAGGTTGATTCCATTTGAATCATTGTTATTACGTCCGCCTGAACCGAACTATTATGAGTTACTTGATGTTTCTACTAAGTAATCTTTTCCGCGGTCTCAACGATGCGGACCAGGTCCCACCGCTTTGTCTTTGACCGAGGCCGGCATTCGACGATCTCGACGACATCGTTTTCATTCGACGTATTGTCTTCATCGTGTACGTGGCAAACAGTCCGCCCGCGAACGATCTTGCCGTATTTAGGGTGTTTGTACAAACGCTCGATCACGACACGTCGCGTCTTGTCCATCTTGGCGCTGGTCACGATACCTTGAAGTTTCTTCCGCATTGTCTGCTGTCCTGAGTATTACGATGCCGCCGGAACTTCCGCACCGGCGCTGATTTCACGTTCCCGGATGATGGTCTTGATTCGTGCAATATCACGACGCAATTTGGTCAGGTTAGCCGGAGCATCCAATCGCTCGGACGCCGACTGAAACCGCAATCGAAACAACTCTTGCTGAGTTTCCCGCAACTCATGCGTTAGCTGATCGTCGCTCATCTCTCGCAATTCACTTGGCTTGGCCATCGTTTCGATCTTTGTTGTTTTCAGCGAATCGGCTATTTACGCGGCCGGATCACGTCCAATCATGCGAACACGCACCGGCAACTTGTAAGCGACACGGGCGAGACATTCACGAGCCGCCTCTTTCCCAACTCCGGAAATCTCGAACAAAATTGTCCCAGGTTTCACGACGGCCACCCAGTGATCCGGCTCGCCCTTTCCTTTACCCATTCTCATTTCCAAGGGCCGGGACGTGACCGACTTGTGCGGAAAAATCCGGATATACAGTTTTCCCTCGCCCCGAATGTACTGAGTCGCGGCGATTCGGCAGGCTTCGATCGTCGTCGCATTCACGTGTCCCGGTTCAAGCGATTGGAGACCCCAATCGCCGTACGCGACCGTGTTGCCACGAGTGGCGTTACCTTTTATACGTCTTCTTTGGCTTTTTCGGTGCTTGACCCGCCGGGGCATCAACGCCATCGCCATCCTCCTCGCTATCGTAATCGCCCAGGTCGATCCAGACTTTAATTCCGATCACGCCTTGAGCGGTCTGAGCAATTGAAAACCCATAGTCCACATGCCGTCGAAGCGTTGACAACGGAACCGACCCGCGATTCGCCTTTTCCGTCCGAGACATTTCGGCGCCACCCAGGCGGCCCGACAACTGCACTTTAACTCCGTAAACGCCAGATTCCATCACTTGGTCCAGCGTCCGCTTGACCGTACGCCGAAAACTGCCACGCTTCGACAATTGCTGAGCAATATCTTCCGCAACCAGCACCGCGTTATGAGACGGATTATTGATCTCGACGATCTTGAGTTCCATTCGCCGGCCGGTCAGTTCTTCCAACTCGCCCTTCAAGCGATCCACTTCCTGTCCCTTCCGGCCGATGATGATTCCCGGCCGTGAAGTAAACAGGTGGACGACCACTTGATCCCGCGTCCGCTCGATCTCGATCTTGGGAATGCCGGCAAACTGGTACTTTTCCTTGACGAATTTTCGAATCTTGAAGTCTTCAACCAACAGATCGCCGAACTCTTTCTTTGGCGCGTACCAGCGGCTGCGCCAGTCTTCGAAGACTCCGACTCGAAACCCGGTTGGCCTAACCTTTTGACCCATCTTATTTGTTCCCCTTGAGACTTCTCGTCCACGTCTGATGAAAATTAAGGTAATTCTGGAACGTCAATCGACACATGGATATGAGCCATCCGCTTGCGGATCACAAATGCCATTCCACGTGCCCTGGCTTGAATTCGTTTGATCATCGGACCACCGTCGACACGCGCCTCAACAATTTTTAACTCGTCGACATTCCGAGCGCCTTTTTCTTCGGCGTTCGCAATGGCACTCCGCAAGACCTTTTCGAGGAACCGTGCTCCGCGATTCGGCACGTACCGCAATTCGTTCAATCCTTCCGCAGCCTTCATGCCGCGAATCATCGCCGCAAAAGGCCGTACCTTTGTCGCGGAAATCCGCGCGAATTTATGAGTGGCACGAACGAGCGCCATTTTTATCACCTCAGTTGTGAAACCTGATCGATGTTTCGGTTCGATTCCGTGTCAATTAATTGCCGAGCCTATCGTTTACCTCGTGCGCCGTGGCCTCGAAATGTCCGAGTCGGAGCAAACTCGCCCAGCTTATGTCCCACCATTTCTTCCGTCACATAAACGTTGATGTGAGCCCGGCCATTGTGGACCAAAAATGTATGTCCCACGAATTCAGGAGCGATCGTTGAACGCCGCGCCCATGTCTTGATCGCCTCTTTTCGACGATCCAGATCCAGGCGGTCGATTCTTTTCAACAGATTTTCGTCCACATAGGGACCTTTTTTCAATGAGCGACCCATTGATTTGCCTTCTTAAACTGCATGCGCAAACTTCAAACCTTTAATTGCCCGTATCGTCTCGACTTTCGCCGCCGAATGATTGCTTTACTGGATGCCTTCTTCCGTTTCCGCGTGTGGCCGCCTTTCGCTAGCTTGCCGGTCGGACTACACGGATGGCGGCCGCCAGAATTGCGGCCCTCGCCGCCGCCCATCGGATGGGCCACGGGATTCATGGCCGTCCCACGCACATGTGGCCGGCGTCCCATCCATCGTTTACGGCCCGCTTTTCCAAGGACGATCCCGCTATGTTCGGAATTCCCGATTTCGCCGATCGTGGCCCGGCACTTACTCGGAAGTCGCCGAACTTCACCAGATGGAAGAGTAATCTGAGCCCACTTGCCTTCGCGGGCATTCAAGACCGCTCCGGCTCCCGCACTTCGGCACAATTGTCCGCCTCGGCCGGGTTGCATTTCAATGTTGTGGATCGTCGTTCCCAGCGGAATCTTTTCGAGTGACATGCAGTTTCCGACGTTCGGTTCGACCGCGTCACCACTCGCTACGACGTCGCCCGCCTTCAACCCAGCCGGTGCCAGAATATACTTTTTCTCACCATCGGCGTAATGCAACAAGGCAATCCGAGCACTCCGGCAGGGGTCGTACTCGATAAAGGCCACCTTCGCCGGAACGCCGTCTTTTTTTCGCTTGAAATCAATGATTCGGTACAGCCGTTTATGGCCGCCGCCGCGATGGCGGACCGTAATTTTTCCCTGATTGTTTCGACCGCCCCTTTTCTTATGACGGACGGTCAACGACTTTTCGGGACGCTTCTTACGGTCGGTGATTTCCGTAAAATCAGACACCGTCGCACCGCGACGTCCCGGAGTTGTCGGTTTGTAATGTCGAATAGCCATAAGAATTTCCTATTCCGCCACCCGTGCCGGCTTAGAAGAACGCGATACGGTCATCATCGTGCAACTGAACGATCGCCTTCTTCCATTTCTTGGTATATCCCTTAGCCATCCGATGCCGTCGCGGCTTTCCATGTCGGTTTTGTGTTCGGACGCCGACAACCCGCACTTCCCATAAATCTTCGACGGCCTTCTTGATATCTGTCTTCGTCGCCAGCAAGCTGACTTCGAACGCGTACGAGTTGTACCGTTCCGACATGTGCGTGCCCTTTTCGGTCACCAGCGGGCGATAGATGACCTGATAAGGTTCTAATTGAACTCCGGTTGTTTGTGTTTCCGCCATCCTTCAGCCTCATTCCGTCAATCGTCTTGGGGAGTGCTTTCCGCATCATCGCCGCCGCCGATACCTCGCAGCCGGTCCAATGCCGCTGTTGTCACTAACAGACGCTTTTGATGCAAAAGATCGTAGGCATTCAGGTCGTCCGCCGTCGAAATTTGCAAATTGGCGATATTACGAGACGACTTCCAAACCACGGAATCATGGTCGGCGATCGCGATCAGGCACGAGTCTTTGTCGAGTCCCAGCGATTTCAGAATCCCAGTGACCTCTTTCGTTTTCGGCGCCTCGACTTCCAAGTGATCGAGTACCACGGCTTCATCGTCAAGGAATTTGCTGAGCAACGCCATTCGCGTCGCTTTCCGCAGCGCTTTCCGGGGCAACCGGTAACTCCAATCTTTGTTCGTTTTCGCAAAAGTGTGGCCACCGCCGCGACGAATCGGAGATCGACGCATGCCGGCCCGTGCCCGGCCCGTTCCCTTTTGCCGATACAGTTTTTTCGTGCTTCCGGAAACCATCCCCCGCGACTTGGTCCGCACCGTCCCAACACGTTTGTTCGATTGGTACATCACGACCGCGTCGTGCAGCAACTGTTTATTGATACCGGGAGCCAGCTCGTCGGGATCGAACTCGTAAGTCCCGACTTCTTCGCCGTTTTTGTCTCGAATTGGTAGCGAGATCATGATTTCACACTAGTGCTTTGTCGGAAAAGGGGTCTGGCCCTTTCCAACCAAGCCGATTTCTAAGTGTCTGTTAGTATCCAGTAGAGGGTCAGTCCCCCTTTTTCCGACAAAGCAAAATTCTTCAGTACTTGTTCGAATGCCGGATGACAATAAAACCGCCGTTGGGGCCTGGAACAGCACCCCGTAGCAGAATCAGATCATTTTCTTCGTCAACCCGTACAACTTTCAGATGCCGCATCGTCACTTGGGCAAAGCCATATTGGCCCGGCATTTTTGTCCCCTTCATGACGCGGCTGGGATCCGCACTCTGGCCGATCGAGCCGCCATGACGATGAACACGTTTTACTCCGTGACTGGCCCGCTGCCCGTGAAAGTTATGACGTTTCATTTGGCCGGAAAAGCCACGCCCCTTACTTGTTCCGATCACGTCCACGAACGCCGCTTCCGCAAACTCGCTGACATTAAAGGCTTGCCCGACCTCAATCTGAGCTTCCTCGCCATCAGTGCGAAACTCACGGACAAATCGTTTCGGCTCGCAATCAGCCTTTGCAACGGCCTCGACGCCGGCCGTCTTTTGTGTCTTCTGACGCTTACTGCCAATCTGAGCCACATGTCCACGCTCACTGCGACGAGCCAACCGCCGCGGCTTATCTTCAAAACCCAATTGAACTGCCTCGTATCCGTCTCGTTCTTTCGTCCGCAACTGCAAAACAACGCACGGGCCCGCTTGAACGACAGTAACGGGAATTGCCCGGCCCTCGTCATCGAAGATTTGGGTCATCCCGATTTTTCTTCCCATCAATCCAACAGGCATCGCTGATTCTTTCTGAATGATCGCGATCTCTTTCACGCGGCAATTGTTCCTCACCAAGCAGTTGCCACACCGATTTCCAATTTGAACCTGCCACGGTGAAGCGAAGGCGAGCATGCCGAGCC
>CAUZVF010000298.1:0-6616 GCA_963582955.1 Planctomycetota bacterium | reverse complement strand
AGTGATTTTCAAAGAAGTGACGTCGCCGCGTCCCTTCAATTCCCAACGACTAGCGAACGCACCCAAGATTCCGAGACGTGATCGAATTGCGGGTTGGTCCGAACCGATTCGATTCTACCCGAACGGCACGGGGACCGATGCCGAATTCGAAATCGTTGGTGATTCAAACTTCCCGTTTCGAATCCATGTGCGAGGTCTCACGGGAGCGGTTCGAGGTGGCTTCAACGGCTCGTGAATTCCGGCAAACCAAAGTCAAAAACACAGCAAAATGAAAAAACGATTCTCATCACCGAGACCAAGCAAAAACCGTCACGTCAACGCCGTGAACGATTTGTGCCTCGGAAAATCGCGAGATTTGATGGTAGCTGGAGTCGCAAGACTTCGGGTACGCCGCAGTCAATGCCCGAATTCTTGCGAATCCGGCTACCAAGATCGTTCACGCCGCAACCGTTACGGACTGACGCTGTTCGAGGTGTTGATTTCGTTGTTGATCTTCGTCAGTGCGATGGCGGTAGTGGCACACTTGGTTGACAACGCGCTGCGTGCATCGGTGCGGTCCCGATTTCAGACCGAGGCGACGCTTCGATGCCGGTCGTTGATGTCAGAATTTCTGACGCGTGAGCGACCGTGGGCCAATGTGCGCGACTCGCGGTTTGAAGATGATCCCCGTTGGTCTTGGAGCTTAAACGTGGAACGGACCCCAACCAATCGGCTCGTCAAGCTGGAAGCAGTCGTTCGCAGGACTGCCGATAGGCAAGTCGGCGACATGAAGTTTCAATTAACACGATTTGTACGAGAGCCCGATCCATCGGACTATGCAGGCGAATCGCAATTCCAATTCGTATCAACACGCGCAAGCCAATGAAACGATTCAAGAACTCTGTTCAGACGGCACCTCGAACGGCTTTCACTTTGTTGGAAGTCTTGATCGCCATTGCGCTCAGCTTGTTGTTGTTGTCGGCTGTTTATGGAGCAATGAATCTAAGCCACAAGTTTTCCGTTGCCGGTCAAGCTTCGACCGAGCGGAGTCAGATCGGACGAGAGGTCTTGCGCCGCATCGCTACCGACATTCGTGCTGTCGTTCAGAAAATCGATGTCGCCAACCCGCTGGTTCGCAATGAAGGCCTTACGACTCTCATAACACGCAGCAATCAAGAAAAGAGCAGTTTGACCATCACCGCGACAAATCGTGAGATTTCATCCCAAATCCGCGACTCTGCATTCGAGCGCAATTTGTTGGATGTTCATGATTTGGTCTTTGCTGGGAACACCAAAAGTGTGTTGTTCAGGTCGAGTGGTAGAAACCGATGGCATGGAACTCGGCTCGAGCCACAGAGCGACGGAACTGGGTTCAAATCCATGCAGCCGAAACTCATCGCATACGTCGTCTTGGATGGTGGTCCCGTCGTGCTGCCCTCGGCGTTGAAGAAAGCCATCGGCTCGTCGTGGATTAGCGTTATCGAACGCGAGCAACGAGGACTGGCTCGCATTGAAATCACATTGCCGCCGCCAAATCGAAACGATCCGCGACCGGAAATCGATGCCTCGGATGTGCAAGTTGCGGTATTGGCCGAGGAAATCGTCGGACTTCAGTTTCGTTATTTTGACGGAACGTCATGGCGGCACGAATTTGACTTTCACGATGATTTCGCATTGCCGTGGTCTGTCGAAATCCGCATCCAACTTGCAGCGACGGAGAATAACCGGATCGGATTCGGCGTGGCCGACGAATTTCGTTTGATAACCGATCTTCCCACAACCGACCGGTTTGAATCGGAACCGAATCTGAAAACAGGACGTCCTAATCGATTATGACATCTGTGTTGAAAACAAACGCGAGATGTCGCACATCAATTCCAATGGCCGCGGCGCGCGCAGACGGCCGGCGCGGGTCGGTCATCCTGGTTGTGTTGGTCATTGTCGTCATGCTGTCGTTCAGCGCGTATGTGTTTGCCGAATTGATGTTGGTCGAGGCGCAGGCAACGGCACTCTACAGCCGCGCAGAGCAAACTCGTACATTTGCCGAATCAGGAATCGATTTTGTCGCCGCACAATTGGCCGTCGGTTCCGTCGGCCAACGTCCCGATGTTGTCGACAATTTGGATTTATTCCAATCGGTTATCGTACAAGATTCAAATCAGGCGTCCGGACAAGGCCGATTCAGCATCGTTGCGCCGGTTCAAGATGCCAACAAATCGTCGGGCGTTCGGTTTGGATTGGCCGACGAGTCGGCCAAATTAAATTTGAATGCGCTGCCGTTGGAAAAGCGTAAGCAAAGACAAGCACGGCGGATGCTGATGGGGCTGCCGAAAATGACGCTGCAAACTGCCGACGCGATCCTCGATTTTCTCGACGAAGACGAAGACCCACGAGAATTCGGAGCCGAAAGTTCTTACTACTCGACGTTGGAACCGCCTTACACATCGAAGAACGCGCTGTTGCAATCGATCGACGAATTGCTCCTCGCCCGCGGCGTCACAATGGAATTGTTGTACGGCGAAGACACGAATGACAACGGTTGGCTGGACTTCAATGAGAACGACGAGTCGGCGTCACCGCCGCATGACGACGGAGACGGCATCTTGACGAGTGGTTGGAACGCGTTTCTAACCGTCAACAGCCGCGAGCGAAATCGGTTGCCGAACGGACGCCGCAAAATCAACGTCAATCAACAATCGTTGGCTGTGCTGTACGATAAACTTGAACGCGAATTCGGCAGGCAAGCAGCTCAATTCATTGTCGCGTTCCGGTTAAACGGTTCGATCGAACGGCAACAAGAACTGATCGACGAGATTAAGAAGCGGCGTGACGGAGGTTTCGATGTTGACGGCGTCAGTGCCGAAGAGTTGGAAGCCGAGGCGTTGGAACGAGCAAGACTTCAGCGTGGAAGCGGTGTTTCGAATGACGTTGCGATGGAAACCACAACGGCCGAACGCGGAGGTCTCAGCCTGTCGGCAACTCAAACGGAACACATCCGATCGCTAGTCGACCTGTTTGGTGCGTCCGTGCGGATCACAATTGACGGCCAAGATAGTGTTCTCGACAGTCCGTGGACGGGAGATCCGAGCACGATACAAACTGAATTGCCTCGGCTGATGGACAGATTGACAATTAGTCAAGCGGACTCGATCGTGGGCCGCATCAATGTTAATCAAGCTCCGTACGAGATTCTCGCCGGCATCCCCGGCATGACCGAGGAATTAGCGCGGGCGATTGTCGCCGCCCAGCGAAATGGCCGCCGGCAGCGCGCGTCGAGAAAAGCCGACGGGCGAAACACGGTTGCCTGGTTGGTGTATGAAGGACTCACCGATCTCGCGACGCTCCGCAGGATTGCTCCCTACTTGACAACTCAAGGCGACGTCTACCGAGTCTATTCGATGGGATATTTCGAACGAGGCGCGCCGGCCGCGTTTGTCGAGGCGATCGTCGATGCCAGCCAATTGTCACCGAAGATTATCTCGTTTCGCGAACTTGCCGTTGTGAATGCGATCGAATGGGAACTGCGCAAACACGAATTCCTCAAGACAGATCCACGTGGTCAGTTCTGACGCGTAACCCGAAGCGTCAGCGAGGAAGCTAACATCTTTCCTCACTGACGCATCAGGTTGCATTTGAACGTGTCATTTTTAGCCACAGACAGCACAGAGACAACGACATTCAGCCATGAACGAAACAAAGACCGAAAAACTGAAGCAGCGCACAACCACGGACCGCGTGAAAACGTCATTGTTCGACCGATTCCGCGGGAAACGTCAAAGTGGAGACTTTCTGTGTCTCGAATTCGATTCCGTGCAAATGACGGCCATCGAAGGGAGCATTTCGGGAAATTCGGTGAAAATCAAGAAATTACATCGCGCCGCTCTTCCGGACTTTTCTCCCAAAGATGACCCCGAGAAATCTGCGGAATGGCTGCGACAAGAACTCCAGCAAGCGAAAATCACGGCGAAGCGAGTTTTGATGTCATTGCCGCGCAGCGCCGTCACGTTGAAGCATTTTGAGTTTGCCGACGCTCCGGATCACGAATTGCCAGACATTGTACTCTTGCAGACGGAAGCGCAATCGTCGTTGCCGGCCGACCAACTGTGCGTCGACTTTCTGAAGCTGCCCGCGAAGCAAGAATCGCCCGGCGTCAATGTCTTGGCGGCCACGATTTCGTCGAGCCTCGTTTCGGAGTATCAGAAGTTAGTCACGAGCGCGGGACACGAACTGGTATCGATCGGACTCAGGCCGCTAGCCGTCGCGGAACTCGTTGATCGAATGGCGACACACTCGGATTCCGACGGCGCATGTCTGATTTTTGATAAGACAGATTCGGAAGTTGCCATTTCGTTGAGTTGGAAGCGGCGAATCGTTGCGTCTTACTATTGTCGGATCAATGCATCGGATTCGGACAACGACAATCCGGCAATCGTCAGCGCGGCCCGCAGAATGTTGGCCGCGAACAAGTCGTGGTTACCGGATACGGAGATCCAAAAAATGTGGCTGGTTGGATGTGCCGACGAGTTCGATTCGCTGCGGTCACAACTTGCCGCCGAGTTTCGCTGTGATGTTGACATCGTTGATCCAGCCAAATTGCTAACGTTCGACAATGCCGACGACCGTGCCAATGCATCGTCCCGAATTGCCGGGCCGATTGGAATGTTGGTCAGCCAAACATCCGCCGAGGCGGGCAAGTTGAATTTCGCGGCGCCACGCAAGGCGGTTGTACGACGCGACCGCCGCATCGGAAAAATGATTGCCGTCGCGGGATTGACGGCGGTCTTGGTATTGGCCGGTTGGATTTTCATGGACGGTGAAATTCGGCGTTTGGATCGCCGCATTCAAAAACTGACCGAGATGGAACGAGAGCAATTCGAAATGTTGCGAAAGGGAGAACCGATCCTCGAATCGCAACGTTTGTTTGATTCGTGGATCGCCGGCCGATTCGCTTGGACCGACGAATTGCTGGCATTCAGCAAATACATGCCAGCAGCGGAACGGGCTTATGTGACAAGCCTGCAATTAGACGCACAGGCCGAATCGGGAAAAGGCCGTCTGAAAGCCACGGGTTACGCACGCGATCGCGCGGATGTGATAGATTTGAATAATCAGTTGCTCCAAGCCGACGATCATTACGAATTACAGCCGCACGGAATTCGGCCGAGTCACCGAGATCCGTACTATCCGTCGCGGTTTGAAGTCGAAGTACGAATCCGTCAGCCAGCGGACCACGCGGAACCGCCCGTGCCCGTCGAGCCCGACACTCAACAGCCACCGAATGAAATTGCGCGAAAGTAGGTCTCGCGAGCCGAGCGAGACCACCAAACAACGACGAATCATACTGGAGGTCGTTTGAAAACACCGTATCAAATATCAAATCATTAGCCGCAGGGCGCTAGCCCCGGTTTACGCTCAGGAACCGGACGCTAGCGCGTTCCGGCTAATAGTTCGAAACTGCTTCTAACAGATTTTTCATTACGACGGTATTGAGGCCGACCAAGCAACGGGCGATCAATTAGTGTCGCCTTTCGCTCCGCGAAAGAAGCGCAACTTTCGCGGAGCGAAAGGCGACAATGGGACAGTTATTGATCGGCCGGTACCAACTCGAATTGACGGCAACGCCCAGGAAATGACGACATGAACAAACGCGAAAGGATTTTACTCGCCATGGTTGTTGTGATCTTGTTTCTGTTGAGTGCCGAGAGCCTCATCACCGAGACTATTTTGCAGCCGTTGGACGAACGCGAAGCGCGGGTTGCTGACTTAGAGCAACGCATTCAGGCGAACGACCGGTCGTTTACGCGGATTCAAGTCGCTCAAAAACAGCAAAAGAATTTGGCCGTTCGTAGTTTGCCGGCTGATCCGTCAGTGGCTTCGACGTTGTACCAAAACTGGTTGCTGGAAACGGCCGCCGATTCAGGTTTGGATGAAGTCATCGTGACGCCTCACCGGGTCGTCCCGGAAAGTGACGCTTTCGTCCGATTTCCGTTTTCGATTCAAGCAAGTACTACGTTGAAAGGGTTGTGCGAATTCATGCACTCGTTCGATCAGGCCGAGTTGCTGCAGAAAATAACCCAAGTCAGTGTCGAGTCCAACGATCGTTCTCGCGACCCGCGGTTACAGATCACGGTTCACCTGGAAGCCATTGCCTTGGATCAGGCCGAACCACGAACAACGTTGTTCCCCGACTCGGAAAGCCACGCTAACGCCGAGCCCGACGAAGAGAAAAATTACGACGCCCTGCTGCAACGCAATTTCTTCGTTCGTGGATATGGCGGTCCCAACTTGCGTTCCACGGCCAGCCTCGTCCAGAAGAACAAGAAACCGAAACCCAAGCCGGTCGATTTTGGTGCGCAAACTTATTTGATTGCCTCGCTGTTGACCGACGGCAAGCGGGAAGCGTGGCTATTCGACCGCACGTGCGAAAACAAGATCGTCTTGTTCGAGGGATCTCCATTCGCGGTTGCCGAGTTCACAGGACGTGTCGCGACAATCGAACGCGACCACGTCATCGTCGAGATCGAAGGCGTCACAAAGAAGCTCGATCTCGGACGCAATTTTCGGCAGCTCATCAATGCCGGTAACAACGAATTCTGAGCGTCCATTCGATGATCGGATTGTCACGCGAAGGCGCTAA
>CAUZVF010000297.1:0-6621 GCA_963582955.1 Planctomycetota bacterium | reverse complement strand
TCGCACGAACGAGACCGGCAAGCCATCTTTATCCGCCTGTTGCAGTTCGACAGTAACGGTGATTTTTCCTATCCATTGCGCGGCAGTCACGAACTGTTGCCGCTACCCGACGTCGAGACTCCAACAGATGAAATGCGGAATGCTTATCTGCTGGCCGAGATTGGTTGTTTGGATCCCGCCGGCCGGACGTTTGCAAAATCCGCGGTTGACGAAAATACCTTCAATGTCGCCCAACGTGCCGTCCTGTGGCACAATGCTGGGCTGTGCCGCGCTTGGGATGGAAACGAATCGTCCGCGGCCGAAGCCTTGCATCAGGCCGCGAAATTATTCGACGATTTCCACACGGCCGTGGACTGTGAGACGTTGGCGCAGTTGCTCGACCTGAAACAAGGCGGCCATCACGTCAAGTTGGTCCAAAAGAAGTACCGCGTGAAGTCGGTAGGCCGGTTGCTGACCGACCTGGACGAGCAAGACCGATTCGTTCGCGGCAGTTTGCCGAAGCCGCAATCCGACGATGCCAGCAGTGATTTGCCATTAGGCGTTTATCATGTCCTGGATGGCCAGGAACCAGACGAACCCGCGACGGTCATGACCGATGTCGCTGACCTGCCGCGGATCACGTCACAAGTCAGTGTTTTTTCTGACGATGCCGAACGCCCCGCCGAAGCCATGATCGTCGGCATCGAGGGCGAACAACTCGACAACGACGCCAAACGGCTTGAAGATGCGGCCGGTGATAATTTGGAATCGATTGCCGACGAGGAATACGACGACGACCCAGTGCTGGACGAAATCCCTGACGAATTCGTCAGCATGCACCGCCAGTGGTACTTCCCAAAGAAAACACCTGGGTCGGTACAAAAGCAACTCCAACGAAAAATCTGGGACACGTTTCTGAGCGACACCTGGCCGTGTGCGAAAGTCACGGGACTGCACGACAAATCGCCAATTGAGGCGGCCGACGATCCCGAGTTGAAAGTCCCGTTGGCTGCCGCCGTCAATGTGCTCGATTCTTTTTGCGAGCAGAATCGATATTCGCTCGATCCCAAGCCGGTTCGTTCTCGCCTGAAACTCGATGCCGAAGAAGCGATCAAAATCGGCGAGAAAACGTCGTTAAACACGTTTTCGACGCTCCAACTGAATCGGATTGACGTCGAATCGCTTTCCGACCGTCAACTAATACAAACTTTGAACCGGGCTCTGCTGCTACATCACAACCGTTTCCTCGAGTCGATCCTCAGCAAAGTTGACAGCCGTCCGCAATGTCAAGCAGAGGTCGACATGAACCGCGTCTATACGACGCTGACCGACATTTGTCAGGAACAGTGCCGGCCCGAAGAAGCGGCCGAGTGGATCGAGAAGGGCCGGGAAATGTCGAAGGAAGCCGAGGATTCCTTCCAATTGGTTCTGCAATGGGAATTGCGTGAATTGGCATTGCGGATGGATGAACCAACTGATCCCAAGCTCATTCCTTTGCTACAACAGTTGTGGGAGTATTACGGTTCCAAATTGCCGAAACTCCGCCAGCACTTAACGGAACTGGTCGCAACGATCGACATTCAACCGCCGTGGGAAACTGAGAGAAGTATCGTTACGGCCGGATCAATCGCCGAGGCGGAAGTCGCGGCCGACGGAACGGCACAGTCTGTCGAGAAAAAACTCTGGCTGCCCGGCCAGAAAATAGAGTGAAATTTGGCGGAGTTGCCTTGTCCGTCCGGGACTGGGAACAGAACGCAATTCGGCAACTTGACCGGGACATTTCAAAATGGCTGTGCCAGACGACGCGTCATGCGGTTGACCGATGAACCGATTCCGCTTTTCCAATCCCGAAGCCGTCATGCGTCGCGCCATTGCATTGGCCGAACAGGGGACCGGCTACGTTGAGCCAAACCCGGCCGTCGGAGCGGTGATTGTCGACGGCGTCTTGAATTTGGTTTCCGAAGGCTTCCACCAACAATTCGGCGGCCCACACGCGGAAATCGGCGCATTGAAAAATACAACTCCGCTCGCCGGTGACGCCGTGATGTACGTGACACTCGAACCGTGTTCACATCATGGGCAAACACCTCCTTGTTGTGACTCGATCATCCAATCAGGCATCAAGAAAGTCGTCGTGGGGATCGAAGATCCTTCAGCACATGCCAGTGGTCGTGGCATTGAAGAACTGCGATCCGCCGGAATCAATGTCGAGATTGGATTGCTCGAATCTGAAATCCGCCGGCTGAATGCCCCATTCATCACATTGGTGACGAAGCAACGGCCGTACGTTCACGCGAAGTGGGCCATGACACTCGACGGAAAGATCGCGTCGCGGACCGGTGTGTCTCAGTGGATTTCGAATGAACAGTCGCGCGGCGTTGTGCATCGGCTGCGTTCGCGGATGGATGCGATCGTCGTTGGGGCGGCCACGGCACGATTGGATGATCCGCTGTTGACGGCCCGTCCAAGCGGGCCACGAATCGCAACACGAATCGTCCTGGACAGCCAAGCCAGTTTGCCGGCCGATTCACAACTCGTCAAAACTGTCGAGCAAGCTCCGGTCTTGGTTGTCGCGGCCGAATCAGCAAGCCGCGTCAATATCCAATCGCTCACTGATGCTGGCGTGGAAGTTTTTCAATGTGATTCTGACGCGGCGTCAGATGCTTCAAACCGTCTCGATATCAAACAACTGCTAAGCGAGCTGGGCCAACGGAACTTTACAAACGTTCTTATCGAAGGCGGCGGTGAAGTGTTGGGATCGTTTCGCGATCTCAATTTGATCGATGAACTACACGTGTTCGTCGCGCCAAAGCTTGTCGGAGGCCGTGATGCCAAAACGGCCATTGCCGGCGTTGGTCTCGATTCGATTTCACAATTGCCGCAACTCGCCGATCCACAAGTTGAATTATTCGGCGGCGACGTCTACATCCACGGAGCTATCCGACGCTGAATTGGATTATTCCGACGCCGTGGCACGTTTGAGCACATCGTCTTGTCGTTTCAAGAACTCGGCATATTGCCGGTCCAGTTCCTTGAACGGCGTTTCCGTCAGTTCGGCCAGCGACTTAACTCGTTCGCGTTTTTTTGGATTGGCGTTATAGATTTGTGAGATGTGCTCGATCAATGCGTCGCGATATCGTCCGCCGTCGTAATGCATGAAGAAATGCGCTAAACCTGACGCCTGGCTATAATTCATCGAAATTGTCGGTCGCGGCTGCGACTGAAATTCTCGCATACTCATGCGTGCGAATGTCGACAGAGGTACATAATAGCGGTCAACCAAGAAACGATGCCGTGCGGCTCGAAATCGAATATAGCGGGGGTCTCCCAACACGAAGCGCCGCGCATCTGGTTTGTACGATTCTATGTAACAGGCGATGCCTTCGACGATCCAGAAGTTTGCCGTTTCGCCAATCTTCCAAGTACGCCGATTGCTCTCGGAAAACAGTTGATGAGTTGCCTCGTGAAAAAGCGTTGCTTTCGTATCGGTCTCAGGATTCATGAAGAAATACACAACGCGGTCGTCACCATCATAGAGGCCGTTGGTGAATTTGATCTGAGGGTATTTTCGGCGAAGCCGAGCGTAGTACTCTTCGGGATTCCGGTAAAAGTGCACGACGTACGGCTTGCGCTTTCCGACGCGCCGGGTACTTTTGATCGGTCCCTCAAAAAGCTTCTGTATCTGCTCGGGAGTACTGAAGAACGCGACGAAAGTTTGGTGAAAGAAACGATGGAATCCCTCCAACGCTTTGGCCAATTCAACACCCTCTTCCAAACTGACGTTCGTCTTAATTTCATAATGCTGCGTCCGAATCCGCCAGGCGTTGCGGAAGTCACGCCGTAATTCGGCCTCTTTCTCGGCACTCATCCACCGGCTTTGGAAGTAGCGTTGGCCAATCTCGTATTTTTCAACATGAGTGCTGGGGAGCCACCCAAATTTCTCATGCCATTGAAATCTCCGCCGCATCATGTTGGCCGAAAACGGAGTCGTCCATTTATCATTATACCGCTGGAAACCCAACAATCGCCGGGCTGAACGATGATCGGGATCATGAACGGCGGCCTCGTGAACCAACTGATAGGCAAAGCTGAAATGCCCGGCCTTCAACGCGCGTCGCGATGACAAATAAATGTCCTTGGCGTATTCGCGTTGAGCCTTTCGCAGTCGGATTCGCCATTCACGTTCAGACTGAGGAAGATCTTGCGAAATCTCGGGTTGGACTTTCACGGGCAGAGCGAATTTGCGGAGCCCGCCCGCACCCGTCGGTTTGCCTAGCGTGCGAATCCTGGCGGCCGCGGCATCTAATTGAACCGATTCACAGAATTCGGCGATCGCTTCGAGTTCATTAACGAACCTTTGATGCCGTTGCTCGTGCTGGTGCTGATGCCGACGCAGGCTGTTGGCCGAGTTTTGCGCGGAGAAACCACTTTGCGGCAACAGCACAAATACGAAGCAACATGCCAACAGAAGATTCGTCCAACCGCGGCACGGGACTTTGAATTCAGGATTGAGTAACCAGTGCATATCTAAATTTGTCGGCGTGAACGGCTTTCGATATCAGCAATTGTGATTCTATTTCGTGCCGGCGATCAACGATAGACTGAACCTGACGAGCCTAACCGAGGGCAGAGGCGTCGTTTCACTGTCCGCTCATGCAATCGGTCGGGTTGAATGGTAGCTTAGGCGCGGCCATGATATTGGTTAAGCCGTACTTGGCAATTCGACAAGACCGATTTTCCCAATTGATCCGAGTCGTTCGACGGCGAGCGGAAGGCGACTGCGTATGTGCAATCCCAAAGACCGTACGAAACGCAATCGCCCCTGGTTTGCCGTTGAGCGCGGAAACTGCCGTGACAGACTCTCATAGATTCAAAGGAGATACTTTGTGACTGAAACAACAAACAACGAAACATCGCGGCGTAACTTTTTGAAAGACACGGGACGGATTGCCGGCGCGGCGGCGTTGGTGGGGGCCGCGACTCCGGGAGTTTACGCCGGGCAGGACAGCACGATCAATCTGGCGCTGGTGGGTTGTGGTGGACGTGGCACGGGAGCGGCCTCGAATGCTCTTTCGGTCGAGAATGGACCGACCAAGCTGGTGGCGATGGCCGATGTGTTTGCCGATCGACAGAACGCCAGTTATGGAGCACTGAAGCAACGGCACGACCAACAGGTCGATGTCCCGGAAGATCGTCGGTTTCTCGGTTTCAGCGCCTACAAAGAAGCGATCGACTGCCTGAGTCCTGGGGATGTGGCGATCTTCGCGACGCCGTGTGCGTTTCGCTGGGTTCACTTTTCCTACGCGATCGAAAAGGGCGTCAACGTTTTCATGGAAAAACCGCTCAGCGCCGACGCTCCGACAACTCGGAAAATGATGGAGTTGAATAAGCTGGCCAAAGAGAAAAACCTGAAATGTGCCGTTGGCTTAATGTGCCGGCATTGCCGTGCGCGGGGCGAATTGGCCGACCGCATTCACAACGGAGAAATCGGTGACGTGCTGATGCTGCGAGCCTATCGCATGGCCGGCCCGACCGGCTCGGCGGCGACTGGTCCGGCCAAAGATGGCAAGGGCGACCTGGAATGGCAAATCCGCCGGTTCCACGCTTTCCTGTGGGCCAGCGGCGGTGCCGTCAGCGATTTCCTGATTCACAACATCGACGAAGGCTGCTGGGCCAAGAACGATTGGCCAACTGAAGCGAAAGCATCCGGCGGACGTCATTATCGCGGCGACAACATCGACCAGAACTTCGATCACTACTCGATCGAATACACTTACAAGGACGGCACGAAACTACACGTCCAGGGGCGGACGATCCCCAGTTGCCATAATGAATTCGCAACGTACGTGCATGGAACGAAGGGCTCGGCCGTGTTCTCGTCGGCGGGACACATCCCGGCCAAGAGCCGCATTTACAAGGGCCAGAATTTCGTGAAGAACGATCTGGTCTGGGCCTATCCACAACCGGAACCGAATCCCTACCAGCTAGAATGGGATGACCTGATCGACGCGATCAAGAAAAACGAAGACTACAACGAATTCGATCGCGGGCTGATGGCCAGCCTGGTCACGTCGATGGGACGCATGGCGGCTCACACCGGTCGCATCATCACTCTGGACGAGATGATGGAGCACGACCACGAGTTCGCTCCGAACGCCGACAAACTGACCTTCGGATCAAACGCGCCGTTGAAAAAAGGTCCCGACGGAAAGTACCCGGTTCCAATGCCGGGCTTTGTCCGAAACAGGGAATACGAAGAGTTTGCGTGACCGATGTGACCGCTCGTTTTTAACGGCAAGCCGAAGGCGACGGTGTTTGACACTCAAAGTCACGCATCGAACCAGCCGCCTTCGGCTTGCCGTTAAACAATTCGTTGCCACTCAAAACTCAATTACAAGCGTTTGCTTCTCTTTGAGAATTCGTGACTCGATGACGATTGTGTCCTTGACCAGCATTCCGGCGCCGGGGATTGTGATTGCCAATTGCGCGACGCGGTCTTTCAACGGCAGATAGGCGCGTTGTTTGACGACGACCAGCCGTCCTTTGCGAGTCGTCTTGGCGGCTGATGGCTTTCTGCGGTCGTAGGGAATTCCCTGAGTATAGCCATCGGTGCCAATGACTTTGCCCGACAAATCAGACGAG
>CAUZVF010000296.1:0-6624 GCA_963582955.1 Planctomycetota bacterium | reverse complement strand
AAGTCGACGGAAACTTCCGCCGCGTGTCGTGGTCGCGGCCGGAAACCGGCAAACAGCCCGACGAATACATTGTCGAACGGTCGTTCATCCGGGCCGGTTCGACGAACGGCGAAAGCAATTACAAGAATGTCTATCGTGGAACGGAAACGGAATTCGTCGACACCGAGATCATCCACAACGGGTCAATCGGACGTTATACCGTCCGTTCGGTGTGTTGCAGCCGGCTTGAAGTTGGCGGTGATCTGCTGCGTGAATTCGAGGTCGAATCGACTCCGACAAACCCCGTGGCCGAACTGATTTGGCAAGAAGTCATGGGGCTGCGCTGCATTCGTCGCAGCGACAGGCTGGAACTGCGGTGGCACCAACCGGCGGGAACCCGGCAAGCTTTGGTCGAACGATGGAACGGCGGCCCGGACGACGACCGCGAATCAGCGACATTGTTGACTCCGACCAACAACGGCCTCCTGATCGACAAAAGCGTCGATGTAGAACAACTCTATAGTTATCGGGTCTACTGCATTTACGACGGCCCCGATGGTGACTTTCCGACTCCGGGGACAATCGCGACCGATGCGTTGAAGGCGACGGCGTCCGCTTCGGAACTCGAGGATGTCGAGAATCTGAAAGCCGGCATTGATGGGCGGTCAATCCGTCTGACATGGACTTGGCCGGAAGACTGCAAACGAGTGCATCTCTATCGACGCTATGGCCTGCAACCCGACCGCACGTTGGGCGAATTCGACCGGCGCTGGCAAGTCACTCGCGAGCAGTACGGCGATGATGGGATCACCGATACCGTGACGGCTGATTATTCGGGAGAAGTTTATTATCGTGCATTCACCGAGTTCCACGAAGACGGTGACACATTCTTCGCTCCCGGCAATTCGGCGGGCGCACAAACGAAGGCCGTTTTGCAGTCAGTGGAAACAACCGCGTGAGTGGTACGGATTGTCGTCGAAATGAAATACTGCAAAGTCTGTAAACTGCGTGCAAAAGACACGGAGATCGTCTGCGGCCGGTGTGGCGGCGAGCTGTCGGCACTCGGCGCGACAACGGGTACATCTGGCAAGTCCACACAGGGCCCGGCACTCGGCTTGCAAGGTCAGATTCAGGAACTTCAAGCTGTCCACAGCCGAAACATCCATCGCAGTAAGATTCTGGCCGGAGTCAGCGCGGTGGTGGTCATCGTGATGCTGGTTGTCGCCTACCAAGTGTTTTCCCACCGAGTCCTCGCGTACGCCGAACTGAGCAACATCAAGGTCGAGCAAGACGACAGTTTCGATAGTTTGATCCGAGTCTCCTTTGACGTTGTCTCGCCGGGAAAAGTCGCTCTCGACCGTCGTTCCGGCGGACGGCATTCGGAAAAGATCGATGTGTTCACCAACACCGGCCCGCAGGAATTGTCCTGGGTGTGGCCGTCCAGCGAATCGGGGATCAAATTCAGCGTGCATCATCGCGACGGTTGGTCGACCGCGTTTGTGGAATCATCCGATATGACCAGCAAGTTGGACGTCGTGTTTCTGATCGATACAACGCGCAGCATGCAACCGTATATCAAGGCGCTGAAGCGAGAATGCAATGACTTCGCCGCCACCGTGCGGCGCGAAGGTTACGACTGTGGGTTAGGACTAGTCGGATTTGGCGACATTAACGATGGCGGTGAGATCGTCGTGTTCGAACCGACCGACGAAGTGCAACTGTTTCAGACGCGGATCGACAGATTAAAAGTGACGCGCGGCGGAGATCTGCCAGAATCCGGCGTCGCCGCACTGAAAAAAGCACTGAACCTACAGTTCCGCAAAGGAACAACCGTTTGCTTCGTCCACATCACCGACGCGTCGACTCACGAGTTCGACCAGATTCCACGGATTGCCGCGCAGTTGAAACAGCGGAAGATCGTCACATACGTCGTTTCCGATCAAGAACACGCCAATTTGTATGATCCACTCTGCGTCAACGGCGGTGAATTCTTCGACATTGAACAGGCCGAATTCGAAGAGATTTTGCAATTAGTTGCCAAATCGATCGTCAGCGAAATCAAATACAAGTAGTAAGAACGCGCTAAGTTTCGATCCGGTGTTTAACGGCAAGCCGCAGGCGTCAGTTTTTCAGGTCGCCCGCCGACGCCTGTGGCTTGCCGTTAAACGACTGATATGCACGCGGAATTCACAAGAAGTTCGTTTGTCTCGCAGCCTGAATTCTTGCGAATCCAGCGACAGAGGTCTCAATTGTCGGAGAAGTCCCGTTGAAGTATTGCCCCAAATGCAAACAACGCGCCCAGCAGGAAGAGACCGTTTGCGCGCGTTGCGGCGGCGAACTGCGTGTCCTTGGCGGTGGCGACAGCGCATCGGCAAAAACGGCAACAACTGAGCCAAAAACGTCAAAAACAACGGCTGTGCCACCGGCTTTTCCCGCGTCGTCCAACGACGAACAACTGCGCCTGCAACTCGCGGGCGCACAACATCAGGCGCAAAAATCCGCCAGTCGCGCGAAAATCCTGGCGATCGTTGCGGGAATTCTGACGCTGATGCTGATCGCTTATTTGTTGATGTTGCGAAATTCCTTCATCAACGAGTTTGCGGCGGTCGAAAGCGTACAATTCGAGCCCTCCGCCGACAAAGCCGGTTCGGTCAAAATCACGTTCCGCCCAAAGTCGTCCGGCAAAGTCGAATTTATCCGCGAATCGGCCGAGCGCCAGGAAACGCTGATCGAGCACATCGAGTCAACAACCGGCGATGATCCCGAACGCACATTCGTCTGGTCCGGCAGCGAGTCAAACGATTACACAGTCCACGTCCGCTACCGCCGTGGCTGGGGACTGAAGAACGAGGAATGGAAACCATAGTTGTCTGTCATTATTTGATGGCCCGTGGTTCTTGATCGTGGAATTTCACCGGCATTGAGGATCTCACTCCTGGTGCCCCGTTAAAGGAGGCAGCAACATGAGTGGTGAAGCAAACCAGAGTTCTCGATCAACGTTCCCATCCGCAGCAGCGAGTTTCACATGCCGCCTGTCCGCGACGTGCTGGTCCTCGGCAATGACTGTCCCATCGGTTGCGAGGCATGGCGCAAGGCCCTCAAGGTCCTGCAACCGGAAGAATTCACGCACATCGAACTTGCTCCCGGCGATGATGTGCTCCAGCGACACCCTGATTCGCGCCAGTGTGCTGAAGAAAATTCCCGAAGAGAAGCTGGTCGGGAGATCATCATGCGTCGCTTCAAACCGGTGATTGACCCGCACGAGTGCCTGCATCTTCAGATTACCGCGGAATTGCACTCGGAGGATCAGGTATGACGTTGCTCTGTGCAAGGGATGCACTCAGTGACCGTGTGATTCAGGTGTCGGCCGAGTCGCGCCCTGCCGATATCCGGTCCGAGGTGCGTGCCAAACATCCCACCCACGCCGCCGTATTCGACAACGGAGAGTTTTGGGGCGTGTCGCCGTTAGAGGAGATTAGGTTTTCCCAACCGGAACGGATCTTTGCCGACCTGATCCCGGATGACGTCAAGTTCTGGCGGCTGCCGACGGTGTCGCTGGACGACTCGGTCGAACAGATCGCTCGGTTGATGGACGAGAGACAACGTGACTGGATCGTGGCCCTCGACGCCGACAACAATTACGCCGGAATTGTGACTCACGAGAGTCTTCTCAAGGCGCTGCTTCGGCAAACCAAAGAAATCAGCCGCCAGAAAGCCAGTGAAGCCGAAGAAAGGTTTCGGTGGCTGTTGGAATCGACTCCAGACGCGATGATCATCGCCGACGATTGCGGCAAGATCACTCACGTGAACGCTCATGTGGAATCGACGTTCGGCTACAAACCGATCGAGTTGGTTGGTGCCCCATTGGAAGACCTGCTGCCGCGGGATGTCCGCCAACAACACGTTGCCAAGCGTCGCCTGGGCATGAGCATTGTGTATGGGATTATTCAAGAACACCGAGGCACAAAGCTCTTGGAAATGACTTACCTTTTAGGAATCGATCACGGCATTAGCCACGGGCTCGGATTTTCGATTCGATCGCGGATGGCTTGCAAGAATTTGGCGGCGGAGGCCCCGTCGACGAGGCGATGGTCGAAAGTCAGGCTGAGCGTGACCATGTCGCGTGCGACGATTTGATCGTCGACGACTGTCGGTTGTTTTGTGATGCGCCCGATCCCCAGAATCGCGCATTCGGGGTAATTGATGATCGGCGTAAATGCATCGACGCCGAATGCTCCAAGATTGGTGACGGTGAATGTGCCGCCTTGCAATTCATCGGCCGAAAGTTGACGGTTGCTGGCGCGTTCGATCAATCGGCAGGATTCCGTGGCGACTTGCTGCAACGACAACGATCCCACATCACGAATCACGGGCACTAACAGGCCTAATTCTGTGTTGACTGCGATACCGATGTTGATCTGTTCGAAGACTTGCACTTCATATCCGTTTGAACGCACGTTGAATTGTGGATGTTGGGACAACGCATTCGCCGTCAGCTTGACGATGATGTCGTTGTAACTCGGCACGGCTGCATCGACGGCATCCGGTACCGACTCAAATTGAGTCCGCAGTGCCACCAAGTTCGTCGCGTCGGCCGTTGTTGTCAGCGTCACGGGCGCGGTGTGTTGGCGGCTGGCCAGCATTCGATCCGCGATTATTTTTCGCACTGACGTCAAGGGTTCGATCCGGCTTGATTCCGTGGCATCTCGCGGAGATTGGGCTTTCAGCGACGTCGCTGCTGACCGCACGTCTTCTTCACGAATGCGGCCGTTGCGGCCGGTTCCGGCGAGCGCTGTCCAATCGACCCCAAGTTGTGTCGCAGCCCGCGCAGCCCGTGGCGAGATTTTTGGCACTCCTCGTTCCGCCAAGCGAGTTCGCTGGGGAGCATTAACCGCGACGCTGCTCAAGTCAAATTCACTCGTCTCTTCGTTGAGTTCGGCGGATTGTGTTGCTTTATTTGTTTCCAATTCAAACGGAGCCGGTTCGTCGGCGTCGACTAAGTAACCAAGCACCATCCCGACCGCGACCGTATCGCCTTCGCGGGGGCCTTCAGTTGGAATCCTGAGAATCCCCTGGTCGATCGATTCGATGTCTTGAACGGCCTTCTCGCCTTCCAACGTAAATAGCGGGTCGCCCTCGTTGATCTGGTCGCCATCGTTCTTCAACCATTCGACGAAAACACCTTCATCCATCGACCAGCCAAGACGTGGAACTACGATTTCAAATGCCATTGGTTTCACCACGAATACGAATCGTCAAAGAAACTGATCCCCGAATCGTCTAATGTTTTGTCTCGGCATAGTTTTAGGATCAGCCGCCGGGCGCTAGCCCAATGGCACTTACTTTACCGACGGTATCGTTTCATCAAGTTAAACGACAAGTCGGACAGTTATCCGTTTTGGCCAGGAACCTCACGGTTCCCGCTAGCCAAGAGCAATGAAGCTCAAAATACCAGGCTAGCGGGAACCGTTACGTTCCTGGCCCCCATCAACGGTTTCCCGAATGTTGCATCTCAAGTGAGTGCCGCTGGGCGATCGCCCACGGTTTCCCTGCGATAACCGGACGCTAGCGCGTACCGGCTGATTCTGCCAACCCTAATTCTTAGCTGTGACAAAACACAAGGATGATTTGTCGTTCTATTCGTCAAGCAAGTTGCGAATTGCTTTCTCGATGTCATCAATTCCCGGAACAACGGCCTTTTCCAAAGTTGGACTATATGGTGTCGGTGCGAAGACACCGTTCAGACGTTTGATGGGGGCGTCGAGGTCATCGAACCCAACATCGGCCACGCAGGCCGCGATGTCGCCGCCGATGCTGCATGGCTGGAATGCTTCGTCGATGATCAACAAGCGCCCAGTCTTGGCAACCGATTTCAGAATTGTTTCGGTATCGAGCGGCGAGATCGTGCGTGGGTCGACGATCTCGACCGAGATTCCCTCATCCGCCAGTTTCCCAGCGACTTCTTTCGTGTGATGCACCATCATTCCGATGGCGACAACAGTCAGGTCGGTTCCTTCCCGCACCACCGACGCTTTGCCAAATTCGATTTCGTAGGATTCTTCCGGGACCGAACCCTTCATGGCCAATAATTCACGCGGTTCGAGAAACAAGACGGGATCGTTGCAGCGTAACGCATGAGTGAACAATCCTTTTGCGTCAAACGGAGTGGACGGCACGACGACTCGCAGACCGGGAAAGTGAGCGTACACGGAATGATAATTCCCGGAATGGTGCGTCGCCGCCGAATGTCCGATGCCGATGCAACCGCGCATCAAGATGGGCATCTTTAGCCGGCCACTGCTCATGTATTGCATCTTGGCGATCTGGTTAATGGTCTCACCAAACGCGTCGTTAATGAAGTCGATGAACATGAAGTCAATCACCGGCCGCGTGCCCGTCATTGCCGCGCCACCGCCGAGTCCCATGAATCCACGCTCGCAAATGGGCGTATCGCACAACCGGTCGGCACCGTATTTGTCATATAAACCGACGGTCGTCATGAAGTTGCCGCCGCGGGCACCAATGCCTTCACCCATCACGAAGATTTTGGGATTGTTGGCCATTTCGTGTTCGAGTGCTTCATGAGTGGCGGCGACAAACGTCGTTTCTCGGTTACCGGGCGCAGGTTCGAGTGACGCCGTTTGA
>CAUZVF010000295.1:0-6624 GCA_963582955.1 Planctomycetota bacterium | reverse complement strand
CATCGGTATCCGCGGATTCAACACGGCGATTCCGGCACAGCCGTCGTCTAGCAGCACGTCTTCGTAGTCATACAGAATGCTCTTCAGGACCGGCAAGTCAATGTTCTCGCGGTACAGGTCGTTGTGCCCGCCGTGCGCTTGGTCGTGGCTTGTTTCAAGAACAACATCGACGTCGTTCCCCAACGGATCCAACAGATCAATGAACAAATCCAAAACGGTCTCGCGAGATGCGGCCGCCATTAAGACGGGAATCTCAACACCGGTATCATCGTCTTTGTAAGAATCGTGACGAAAACCCGTCCGGGGCACGACTTGCAAGTCGTAAGACGGACGAACGGCATCGGTCAGAACGAATCCGCCGTAACGGGCGATGTTCAGATGCGTCTCGAGTTGTTCTTCGGTCAGATTCTCGAAGCTGCTGCGCTTTTCGTGCGTCTGACCTTCGCGTAATGTGCTCTTGATGAACCGCTTCAAGAAACCCATTGGTGGATATCCCCTCGAAGTGCCGCAAAACGCTGGCACATGGAAAATGGCAAGTAATTTCTGAGGCCCGCAATGTCGCCGTAGCGCTGCGGGTGAACCAGTTGATCGAGATCACGTCACAGCACGGGCGACAGGCAAACGTAGCATGCGTTTGCCGTGCAGGTTCGCGGATGTCCGGCAAACAGTCAGTTTTTTCGACCGTCAAAGCACGAAAAGCCGGAACACGTAGACTGCGGCAAGATTGCGGCAGCGCGAAACGGTCGGGTTATGACGCTTGAAAGAGTTGACGCACCTGCTCGCGTATTGATCGACGCCGTGAACAGGACGAATTGTGGGGCGCTACGGCGAATAATCGACAAACAATGGACTGGTCCAGCCCACTTCCATGTCCGATTGGACGGCACGAATCCAGTAGGGGTTGATGCCCGGTTCAGGAGCTTCGTCGGTGAACTGAAACGCGGCCGAATCGGCAGCGGGTTCAGACGCCAGTGACGCCGTGATGCTACGGTCAAGGATGCCCAACGGCAGTTCTTGTGGTCCGTTGGAAAGATCACCCACGCGGACATTGAATGTGAAACGATCAGCCGGCGCGAACGAGATGCGGCGCGGCGGCGTGATGCTGCCGTGCTCGCCATACATCGGACTGGTGATGGCCTGATTGCCGACGGCGATTTGCAGGCGAGTTTCTTCGTCCACTTCGAGTTCCAAGATCAGGCCCATCGTGTAACCACAACCCCACGCATGCCACGCAAGCCCTGCTTCATTTTGTTCGACAATGCGGGAACGTGGGCTGTCGAAGCGCACTGTTTCGGCAGAAAGGATTTTTCCGCCCGTGACGTTCAGTGTTCCGTCCCAGATGATGCCCGAATAGCTGGTCTTGCGGCTGGAACCTTTCCAAAGAATTCGAACGCGATTCGGAATGGGACGTTGAGAAATCGGATGCGAATAAATGCGTTCCAGTCCTCGATACAGTTCCACACTTTCCAGTGAATTCGTACCAAAGACTTCAGCGTTCAATGTCGGCAATTCGGCAGTCGTGAACTCTTCACCCATGTGATGTTCGCCGGATTTGACGTTCAGGATCATCCGTGTGCCGGTCGTTGCAAAGACGCGGCGTGCCCGCATCGCATCAAAAAAACTGTCGAGCGAAATGTCCTTGCAATAGATGCCCGTCAAGCCAGCTTTCGAGTAACGTCGCAATTGGTGTCCCGGCCGGTCGTCGCCCGGACGAGACGTGTAACTGTCGCTGCCACCGAGAAAACCGAGCTTATAATTTCGACGCAGTGCGTCTTGCAGCATCCATTCAAACATTCCGTGGCTGGACGTGATTTCCACTCCCGTTTCCAGAGTTGGTTCGTGCCATGTGAGGTTGGAATGCTCGCCGCCGATATGAGCCGTGATAATGGTGTCGGTGTTTCGATAGTGCTTGTAGACATCGAGGATGTGCGGCAACTCGGTATTCTGATCGACGGACCCAATCACTTCGGCCGGCGGATTCCTCCGCACCGGTTGGTTATGCCGGCGAAAATAAATGTTGTGGTGCCCACCTTCCCAAACTCGGCCCGACCACTCGAAACCGGGAATCGGAATGAAGCGGCCCGGTTCGTGAAACGCGACCTCTTCACGTTGTTGAACTTCCCAGTCGTCGAACGAGATACAATCGGCGTTGCGTTGGAACCCGACAAACTGAATGCCGGCCACGTCACGGGCATACCGATAGAACTCGGCAAACTTCGAATTCAACACGAGCTGCCCGCCGTGCGGATCGGCCCACTGTAATTGGAATTCACTCTGCGTCTCGCGGCATTGAATCGGATTGCTGGTGGCCGTCAATCCAGAATTCTGATCCGTGGCGGTCAGCCGTAAAACACCGGTTGTTTGGGCCTCGAAACCCTCGATCCAAATCGCTCCGTGACTTTCCGTTCCAAACGTGAGGCCGTCGCTCGGTGTCTGGATTCCTTCAGCCGAGAACGTGAGCGAACCTGAGTGGTGATGGGACGCGTTTCCCCAGGCGTCTTCGGCTTTGACTAAAACCTTAAACGGTTCACCGACAACCGCTTCTGATGGAGCAATCACGACCAGCCGAACGGCTTCACCGCCAATGATTGAAACGTATGGCGGATCTTCAATCTCCGTCGCGTCACCGGAACCGGACGGATCGACACCGATGCGAAAGTAGCGACGTTGGTCCGCAAACGTCTGAGACCGTGAACCAGAACCGCCACCGGTGGTGTCTCCAAAGACCAGTGTGATCTCTTCCCCAGGTTCCAACTTTCTGCCATGAATCGTCACGGATAGCGCACGCGATCCCGTTGCCAACACGCTGGCCTGCACGCCGTCCGCACAATCAACGGTCATGTAATCCGCACCGGCCGGATCGAGAAACTGCGGGATTGCCCAATCCGTGTCAGAATCGGTGTGAACGCGGATTCGTCCGCCAACGTCGATTCCCCGGCTGCCGGCCACGAATGTCAATCGCCACGTTCCCTGGCTGCCCGCGATCACTTCGCCCGATGGTTCGATTGTTGCCGATCCCATGTTGTCAGTCTGGGCATCACGGTTCATGGTGTTGGTCTTCCTGATAAGTAGTTCTCAATTGCGCATTGTCAGACTAAGACTGTAGAGACTTCGCGCAAAGTGAACTACGGAAGCACCGCGATATGCTGTAACGACGGATGCTTTGAAAAGAAAAAAACTCTCGCCAGCGGGATGCTGACGAGAGCCTTAATCGAGCACTTGGAAGTTGAATAATTGCTGCCGGCAATCAAGCATCCTTGCAGTGCCCGAAATTATTTCGACAATCAGGACTTTGCCGGTTCAGTCCCATAAACCATTTGTTTTCATACACTGCATGTCGCGATCGTGGAGAAACGTCTTCAATGGCCCAGGTGGTATCCATCGTGACAGACGTGTTTCCGTCATTCCTGCACGACGTTCGAATTCTTGTTCGTCCCAGCCAAGTTGAATTTCCTGGCACGCATTAGCAATCTCAAAAAGTGTTGGATCAGGTTTCATTGCAATCCCCCGGATAAAACAGAATATAAAAAACGAATAAACTCAGAAGGAAAGAAGTTTGGCCCTGTAAGGCGACGCTGTGAGGAATTTTGGTAGCCGGATTCGCAAGAATTCGGGCATTGACCGTGGCGCACCCGAAGTCTTGCGACTCCGGCTACCATCAAATCCCGCGATTTTACGAGGGAAAAATCCGTCACGGTGTTGCCTGTAAGACACGCATTGATCGTGCCATTCTCCAAGTAATTGTGTGACCCTTTCTGTAACCTGTTAACTGGTTCGGTGTTATGAGTTTCCGTCCCGCTCGGTCAAAGGTCTGAGAAACGAGAAAACTGTTTCATTTTGCAACACTCCCTAGCCGAATCATGGAATCAAGCGATACAAGCATCGTCTTCTTCATAAACGAAAACGGCGATGCGTAATAAACGACAAAAGGATGGCGGAATGCCGGATCAATTGATTGAGTCACAATTGGAATTCAATGAGGTGTGCGATCGAATCCGCGCGTCGGGAATCGTCGCGTTCGACACCGAGTTCGTTTCGGAAGACACGTATCGCCCCGAACTCTGTTTGCTCCAATTCGCGACTTCCGATTTATGCGTCGCCGTCGATCCGTATCGCGTCGAGGATTTGTCGGCTTGGTGGCAAATCATGACCGACGAGCAAACGACCGTCATCGTGCATGCCGGACGCGAAGAGGTGCGATTTTGCGTGCATCGCTGTGGCGACCGGCCGCGCCGTCTTTTCGATATTCAGATCGCCGAGGGATTACGCAGCCGCAGTTATCCGTTGGCGTATGACAACCTGATTCGGCGTGTTTTGAACAAGAAGATCCACAACAAGGAAACCCGTACCGACTGGCGTCGACGTCCGCTCAATCGCAAGCAGATCGATTACGCATTGGATGACGTCCGTTTCGTGATCGATGTTTGGCAAACCCAGAGCCGCTCGCTGGAATCGAAAAACCGGACGCATTGGGCCGAGGCCGAGTTTGAACGGATGATCCAAGAGGTTGCTGGCGAACGGTCGGGGGAAAATTGGCGGCGTCTGTCGGGAATCCACAAACTGAAACCGCGTGATCTTGCCGTGGCACGCGAATTGTATCGCTGGCGCGACAAACAGGCCGAAGAACGAAATCAACCGATTCGCCGAGTGCTGCGAGACGATTTGCTAATCGATGTCTCGCGACGACATCCGATAACGGAACAGGATCTGCTGGCGACACGCGACATGAATCGTTCGAATTTCCGTCGATCGGCCAGCCAGCTTGTCGAATGCGTCAAGGCGGGCATGGCGGTCGCCGAATCCGATTTGCCAAAGGTAAGTCAGGCCAAATCCGCGAACAGCGAAGAGCATGTGTTAGGGAAACTGTTAGGTATCGCTCTTGCAAATCGTTGCGCTGAACTCGATGTGTCCACCAGCCTTGTCGGCACGACCAATGATCTACGAATGCTGATCCGCGAACATCTCGGAGACAACAACGACCAGGAACCGTCGCGGCTCGGCAGTGGCTGGCGTGCCGAAGTGTGCGGCGATTTGCTCGGCCGGATGATTGACGGCAAAATCAGCCTGCGTGTCGGTGACGCTCGTTCGAGCCACCCGCTTGTGTTCGAAGAGGTCGATGAACCCAGAGACTTGGAACAGTGAACTGATAAAAAGTTTTCCCAACAGTTACGTGAAATCCGATTGCAGACGACGCATGCCTTCCTCGAACGAGACGATCGGTTCGTAACCAAAATCACGTTGGGCTTTCTCGATGCTGTAGTAATGTGACCCGCCTAGTTGAGAGGCCAAAAAGCGCGTCATGGGTGGCTCGCCCGAAAGGCGCAACAACCGGTAAACAGCTTCCAATGTGGCGCCCACGCGCCATGCCGCCTTCCATGAGATCGATTTCTTCACGGGCGGCAGTCCGGCAAGCTGCAACAGTTCGTCAATCCATTGCCAAAGCCGGACTGGTTCGCGTTCGTTGATGAAATAGGCCTGACCCGCCAGGGGAGAACTCGGCGACAGGGCGTCAGCCGCCAGCAAGTGGGCGTGTGCGGCGTTTTCGACATAGGCCATCGAAATCAGATTGTTGCCGTCGCCAACTCGCCGCAGCCGGCCAGACTTGGCCCGTTGAATTAGGCGCGGAACCAACTGAGTATCCCGCGGTCCCCAAATTAAATGTGGACGCAACGCGACGGTCGAAAGGCCGTCTTTGCCGTTTTCGTCCAGCACGGCGTGCTCCGCGAGCATTTTTGTGAACGGGTAATGGCAAAGAAAGGTATTCGCGTACGGCCGAGTCTCGTCGGCGTTTTCGTGATCGGATCCGTCGTAAACCACGCTGGGCGTGCTCGTGAACACCAACTTCGGAACATGCTGCCGCTGACAGGCTTCGATGATATTCAGCGTGCCTTGCGTGTTGATGTCATAAAAGTGTTTCAATGGCCCCCAGATTCCGGGAACGGCCGCGACATGGAACACGGCATCGATCCCGTGGCACGCCGCGTGGACGGCTTCGGAATCTCGGACATCGCCTTGATGCCATTCGATATTCAGTTTGTCAAAGCGAGGATGATGGCTGCGACAGAATACGCGGACTTGATCGCCGCGTTCGGCCAACTGCTCGGTGATGTACAGTCCCAGGAATCCGCCGCCGCCGGTGACGAGTGCCTTCATGTCGTGGTGCTCAGCGATTGTAGATGAGCGATCACGCCGTCAACCGGCATCACGTCGCCCAAATCGATATCGATGTCGAGCAGATTGACCTCGTGCATCAATTCGCAACGTTCGCCGACCGCTTCGCGTGGAACGACCACTCGAAAACTGTCGGTCGCATCGCGGCACGTGGCGTAAACACAATGGCTGGTGCTGGCGCCTGTTACGATCAACGTGTCGACTCCGAGCGACGTCAGCATCTCGTGCAGGTTCGTTGCCTTGAAGCACGAGGCGTACCGTTTCCGCATTAGCTTTTCATTCGACCGGCGCCCGATGCGCTCGTCGAGTTCGAATAACTTTTCGTCACCAGGTTTGATGTCCATTTGCAGTTTTTGATTCTGCGGACTGGGCGGATCGGCGGGATCGTAGGCAAACGATGTAAAGAAGATCGGAATTTCGGCAGCCCGCGCGGCTTCGAGGACTCGGCATGTC
>CAUZVF010000294.1:0-6635 GCA_963582955.1 Planctomycetota bacterium | reverse complement strand
GGCACGAACGATGAAACATCGCACGCGGTTGTTAACCATTTCCATGACGGCGTTGGTTTTCGGTTGCGTTTGTCTTGGCAACACGCTGCCGTGTTTTGGTCAAATATTTGGCGGTGGTGGTGGAGGCGGCCAGCAAGGCGGTGGCGGCCAGCAAGGGGGCGGCGGTCAGCAAGGGGGCGGCGGTGGCGGGTTCAACTTTCCAGGCGGAATCATGATTGACGCTCAGGGAGTCATTACGCCGACGTTCCTGACTTCGCGAAAGAAAGCGCTCAGCAAGAGACGATTGGTTGCCGTTGCGAAGACCTTACCGGGCGATGTGAATCAACCCAGTGAAATGCGCAGCGTTTCGTTGGTTCGATTAGAGGCCGAATGTCTGAAGTATGCCCGAGAGAAAAAACCCGTGCCGCCAGAACTCTTTTTCTTGGCCGGGTTGCAACGTATCGATTATGTGTTCGTGTACCCGGAGACGCGAGACATTGTCATCGCCGGCCCGGCAGAAGGTTTCGCGTCGAACGGAGACCGCGTCGTTGGAGTGGGAACCGGGCGTCCGCCGCTGCAAGTTGACCATTTAGTGGTCGCACTGCGGGCGTTGGAACGTTCGGGCGAATTGGGCTGTTCGATTGATCCCGCCAGAGAAAACCTGGCGGCGTTGCGGAAATACGTCGCGACAAACACGGGAGCCACCTCGCCCGCGACCGCGCGAAAGCGGTTTGCCAGAATGGCCAAGATACTAGGAATGCAAGACGTCACGGTGTTTGGTGTCCCGTCGGAATCTCACTTCGCCGAGATTCTGGTCGAAGCCGACTATCGCATGAAGTGCATTGCCTTGGGGCTCGAACGTTCCGGAGTCCGCGGCCTCAATGGCCAACTGGCGATGACGGCTCCCGGAGGCAACTCGGTACAACGCTGGTGGTTCATGCCGCTGTATGACGCGTTTCACACAACCGACGACCGCGACGCTTTCAAATTCAGCGGACCGCGCGCCCAATTGTTGTCTCAGGATGAATACGTCGATGTCGCGGGAAACCGCTCGAAGGCCGCGTTCACTCTGGCGAGCACGCAGAAATTCGCGAAGCAATTCACCGCGAAGTTTCCCGAACTCGCACAACGCTCTCCGGTGTTCGCGCAACTACAGAATTTGTTCGATCTGGCCGTGACGGCGGCTCTGATCAAGAAAGAACGGCTCGCGCAAAAGGTTGGCTGGACGATGTCGTTCTTCCTCGATCCCCAACAAGCCGTCGTTGAATCGGGAAATGCTCCCAAGAAAGTGGCAACGGTTTATAACGCCAAGCGTTCGTCGCGAGGTTTGTTCATAGTGTGCATTGGCGGAGGCGTGACGATTAATCCGCTGCGGACGGTCAACGCCATCGAATTCAAGAACGATCCGAGCGTACGGCTGGAAGGCATCCGCACCAGCGCATCGGCCGTCGAACGACCGAAAGCTCATCCGTGGTGGTGGGACTAAGACGTTGAGTCCGGATCTCAGCCACGAGCAAACGCCAACTTCTTTGGCCACAATGCAATCGGGAACAAGGCAACCGCATCTTCGCCGGGCGGCCGCTGTCTTTTGCATTGGTCTCTATTTGTTAGCCAATGTGTTCTTTTTGGTGCGAAATTCCGTCGGAGCTACCGGCCCGGATCCGTGGGCGTATTTCTTCACTTGGGATATGTACCCATTCTACCGGACCACGTCTTCCCGTCCGCTCGCTTTTGGACGAACGAAGAATGGGACGTGTGTCGAACTGCTGCCGAGTCCGTTACAAGAATTTCGCTGGGGATTGGATGGAACCGCAACACGAACTGACATGGATCGCGGATTCCGTTACACAAGCTCGACCATCCGCAAGGTCTTGAGATCTTCGAAACACGCGGATCACAATCCCATCGTCCACGTCTACGTAATCGAAGAATACTGGCCCGCCCGATTCAATCTGCCGGACGACGTCTATTCACGGACGATTGACTGGCCGCCGCGCAGCGCCGGGCAATCGAATCCGCGCCGCAAGTACTGGAAAGTTCTCGAAGAATTCGACGTCGAATTCGGAGGCACGGGCCGATGAAGACTTTCTTCTTCACGCCGGAAAGTCCGCGCTCGCTGGCGCTGGTGCGGATTGGCGTGGGATTGCTCTTTCTGTACGAATTTGGCGTGCGATGGCCGTACTCGGTGGAATTGTACTCGTCGGACGGCCTGCCCATGCCGTTTTTTCCCGGTACCTTGCTCGAACCGGCAGCATTGGGATGGCTTCCGACAAGCGCGTTGCACGCGGCACTCTTGTTCGCACTGCTCGCTGTCACGATAGGATGGTACACGACACCGTCACTGCTGATTGCTTGTTTGATTTCGACGTGGCTGGGATTGCTGGATGGCCCCGGAACATTCAATAAATACTCGGTCATCGGTTTGCATTTGATGATGTTGCTGAGCGTTTCGCGTTGCGGGTGGGCATGGTCGGTCGATGCATTGGTCGATCGCCGAACGTCATGCCATCTGGCTGCCGCATGGCCGCGTCGGCTGATTCAGTTGTTTCTTTGCAATGTCTATCTGGGCGCCGCCATCACGAAACTGCGGATGGCACATTTTATGACTGGAGACTTGGTCGAGTTTTCACTGCTCGACAATCACTGGGGCTGTACGGCGTTCGGCCTTTGGCTGTTCGAACACCGAGAGTTGTTAGGACCGGCCAGCGTCGCAACTCTCGTTTTTGAGTTTTCGTTCCCTGTGCTCGTTTGGATTCCTCGCTTGCGATGGATGCTACTGGCGTGCGCGGCGGCGTTTCACGTCACAATCGGCATGGCGCTGCATCTTGGAATTTTTTCGCCGTTGATGCTGGTCTCTTTGCTTGCGTTCGTGAACGACAGTGACCTGTCCCGGTTGCGAATTCTCCCGACGCCCGATTCATCGACAACGGACGACGGACGCTGGAGAAGACGAAGTTTGCTGATCTACGTCACTCTATTCTGCCTCTGGCTGGTCGCGGCACTGGTATATCGCCAGTATCAAGAATCGTACAAAGGTCGCGATTCTATCGAACTGGCGACCGCCGATGGCAACGTCGTCGAAACGATGCTGCTCGAGCAAAAACCCGCGTACGAAGATTACTTTCACCGGTTTGAGATTGGCAGCCGCATCAACGGGTTTCGAACTTCCGGTGAAACGCAACAATTTCAATCCGGGATGACGGTTCATGGTTTGGCGCGGCTGGCAGACAACCATCCCAGCCTCGATCTTGACTGGCTGCTGATTGCGGCGGACGGACGTGAAGCGGCACGGCTTTCGAAGACTTTGGATGCGTCGTTCGCCTACGCGACGGCCGGTTTCGAATTGACGGAAGAACTACCGCCGGGACAGTATCGGATCATTCTGATGGCCGACGGTTACGAAGTTGCCAGAAAATCGTTCCAACTTGAACCACGCCATTGACGACCTAAACTTATGGGATATGGTACGCGCCTATTGAAATGTCCGGTTCAAACTGTTTCCTTCGCGCCATTGCAGAGCCCAGCGAGGACGAGACAACATGCCCCCGGCATCTTCGAACTCCTTCACAACTCTGGAACTTCAAACATGGCTGACGAATCTCCGTGGATCATGAATACTTCGACCGAGAAATTCGAAGCCGACGTCGTCGAGCGGTCGAAACAGATACCCGTCGTCGTCGACTTTTGGGCTCCCTGGTGCGGTCCCTGCCGGCAGTTGGCGCCGTTGCTCGAAAGCCGCGCGGAGAAGTCCGACGGCAAGTTTGTCCTGGTAAAAGTCAATATCGACGAGGCTCAGGAACTGGCGTCGGCGGTCGGAGTTCAGTCGATTCCGCTAGTCGTCGCCTTTCGCGACGGCCAAGCCGTGAATCAATTCATGGGCGTGTTGTCCGAAGAACAGTTGGACGAATGGTTTGGAACATTCATTCCATCGGCGGCGCAGGATTTGGTTGCCGAGGCTGAATCGATCGAGTCCGAGGATCCCAAGGGAGCGGAAGTAAAGTATCGTGAAGCTCTGCAAACGGAACCTGATGACGCTTCGATCAAAATTCAATTAGCCCGATGCCTTGTGTCTCAAGGTCAAAACGACGAGAGCCTTCAGATCATTACGGAACTCGAAACGCGAGGGTTCTTGGAACCGGAAGCCGAACGCATCAAATCGCAACTCGAACTTCAAGCCGCAGCGGCGGAATCCGGCGGCGTCACCGAAGCCCGCAGCGCGTCCGAGGCAAATCCCGACGACTTGTCGCTGCAACTCAAGTTGGCCGATGCATTGGCGGTTTCTGGCCAAAACGAAGAAGCGATGGATATCTGTCTGCGGATCGTCCAACAGGACAAAACCGGAGTCGGTGTCGAGGCCAAGGAAACCATGGTGAAAATGTTCGATGTCCTCGGCAAAGAGTCGGAACTCGTCAGCACCTATCGCCGAAAACTCGCCACGGCTTTGTATTGATTCCCCTTTCCCAGCCACGTCAGTCTTGCAAAACTGCTTACATTAATCGTCCATTGCGATCTTGTGTCGAAGTAATTCGTGTTGGCCATTTGATCTGACTGTCAGTTATGATTCTGAATCGGTATTGCTGACTTCTTGGAAGGACTGAAAAATGCTGTCAACTCCTTGGCCCCACACATCAAACATTGCTCGTGTCGGTATAATCGTTGTGCTGCTCACGAGCCAGCTTCTCGCGGAAGAGAACAGTGAATTGCTTCGCTCTCTTGCAAAAGGATATCGAAAGAATCGCGACTCCTTCGAAACCGTCAAATGTCGGTACAGGGTGACCGTTGGCACGTCGGAATCTTCCCAAGCTGCCATTGAAGGGAAGATCAAGCCCAAGATGTCGCAAGAAGTGATGTGGGTCGTAAGCGGCAAGGTTCAACGGGTGTCTACGTTCGCGGATGATAAAGCGGTGGACGAGGCGGTCAAAGCGGCTGATCAGAGAGAAGTGGCCGTCCCCTTCCTGTCGAAGAACTTTCTCGAACTGGGCAATCTACAGATGGCCCATTCAACGCGGTTTTCAGGTGCGACACTGTACGGTAAGGATTTGCATCTCAACCCGTCAGTCCGCAACCCGTTTTCAGTCACAGGCGGCATCATTGCGGGTCGGCGCGAGCAGATCTCACCTGCCACAATTCTCGACGGCGGAATTCGCACGGGGACGGCCACCATTGAACAGAACAAGGGATCCGAGGTCACGGTGAAGGACCGCGTCGTACGAATCACGTTCGGAAAAGACGGAATGCAGCAAGCGTCGGAATGGATGAGTCGGTCCACCATTGATAAAGGTCGTGGCTATCTGATGACCCGTCGACGAATCGGAGCTGACAAAGAACACCTGAAGACGGTTTACGCTCTGACCGACGTCAAGAAATGCTCGAACGGCCGGTGGTTTCCCAAGCGAATTGTGTTCTTGTCTGCACCCAGCGCGAAGGACGAAAGAATCCGGGTAACGGAATTGAAAGTGCTTTGGCTCGTTGTCGACAAACCTCCTGCGAAGTCGAATTTTGGAATCGAACTGCAAGCTGGAACCACGATTGTTGATCGGCGTGATCCGCGAAGTACTTTCAGCATTCGTCGAACGATGACCGTCACACCACATGATCTGCCGCAGTTGTTCAAGCGTGCAAACGAGTCGCTTAAGAAACGCAAGCCCGAATAGCCGGCGCAACGGTTAAATGTACGAGCCACCGCGCCGTCGTCGGATTCGACGCCGATCTTGCTCTTGTTGCGCATTCCTACAGTCGAGTGACGTTTCGATCTCCGAGTATGATTCGCAATACTTCGACTCGATTGTTGGCCTCGCGGTGAAAAATGACGTAACGACCCACGACGCTTGCTCGGACTCCCTCGCCGAGATGCGGCTGCGATTCACCGATCGACGTGCTCTCCGCGATCAATAAGCACTTGGCCTCGATCTTGTCCACCCAAGCCAAGGCCGCGCCTGGATTATCCTGGGCGATGTCGTTGAGGATATCCGTCAGGTCTTGATGTGCCGCAGAGGTGTAAAACGGTTCGCTCATCGCCCGATGTTGGCTTGTTGAATCTCGGACACTCTCGATCGTAAATTGGCGAAGACCGTATCGTGGTCCAGCATGTCGCCGCGATCAACCTGTTCGATCCCAATTTAAATTTCTTCTCTCAGTTGCTCACGCGATGCCAGCAATTGGACGCATTCACCGATGACATCATCCACCGACGCAAATCGGCCGGATTCAATGAGATTCTCGATAAACGCCTGCTGATCAGGAGCAAGATTGATATTCATCCGGACTCTTCCAATTCGAACGTGGACAACCGGCGATTGCCGTGCAACCGACTTGCTCTCCATTGTACGTCGCTGGCACCGGTGTATTCAACCTGTCGCTCAGCAGTCTCAAGTCTTCGGCCAATGGCCCGGCAACAAACGGCATTAGGTGTATGGGGAGCGTCGGGCGGGCTGTGGCAACCTCTCAAACCCCCGAAGTCTTGCGACTCCGGCTACAGTCAAAACAGAAGGTCGGCCGCTTTTGAAACTACCCCTACTGCCCCGCCGAGCGGGTTCCGTGTGGGGATCCGGCGATGGGGACGCCGAAGGGCATTGGACGGCCGGCCACCGTGAAGCCTTCGTTTTGGGCAACTTTTTGGAGTTGGCGGTACAACTTGAAACTGTCGGGATAAACCC
>CAUZVF010000293.1:0-6639 GCA_963582955.1 Planctomycetota bacterium | reverse complement strand
CCTGATAGGATTGTTAAACAATCCAAAGGAGTCCGCCAGTATTGGGCTACCACATTGTCACGCAAGTAGGTGTAGATGCGGCGTCCATGATCACCGTTGTGGCTGTTGACGACGACGAGTGCGTTGAAGTCGACCTGATGCTGCTTGAACAGTTTCAGACAACGCATCACCGCGCCGAAGCTGGGGCGTCCCTGCTTGTCATAGCGATAGCGATCGTGCAATTCCGCCGGTCCGTCGATCGAAAGGCCGATCAAAAACCCGTTCTTGCGAAAGAATTGGCACCACGAGTCATCGATCAGAACTCCGTTTGTTTGCAACGCGTTTGCGATCCGTTTGCCGTCGGGCAGATGCTTGTTTTGCAGTTCGACGACGCGCTGGAAGAATGCGATGCCCAACAGAGTTGGTTCGCCGCCTTGCCAAGCAAATGTGATTTCGGCGACGTCGTCTGGCTGCGCGGCGATGTACTGCCGGATGTACTCTTCAAGAGTCGCTTCCGGCATTCGCCAGCTCTCACCCGACGGATACAGCTCTTCCTTGTGCAGGTAGTAGCAGTATTCACAGTCGAGATTACAGATGGGGCCGATGGGCTTCGACATGACGTGAAGCCCTTGCCGGCTGAATTCAGCAAGTTCCATTGGCCGTTTTGCTTGCGAGCCGAGATCAAATCAGGACGTCCCGGCCATGATAGCAAGTTCAACCGGCCAATGCCGTTTCGCGTACCGGCTGCGTTGTACCGGTTTTTGGCGGTTGGCTCTTGTCGGCGGCCCATCGCCACAGACGCTGCTTGAATCCCAGCAGACGGGCTTGCTGTCGCGGATCGGCAAAATAGGTGTACCGCACGGTGTTCGTTGACCGATTCCGCCAGCCGAGTTGTGATTCGCACTGCCGTGGCAGATAGAATTGCGTGTCTCTACGTTCGAAACTGTCACGCAGCATTCGTCCGAAAAGCACATGCGGCGTCAGCTCGCCAAGGTTTGGAGCAAATGCGAGGTCAACGACTTCAATAGCGCCTTCACGCTGAAACGCATAAGCGCCAGCGATCACACGGTTGTTGACTTTCAGCAAGTTCACTTCGGCGACGGCCGCGTCGATGGCCGAACCGTGGATGTCACGCATGAATTCCAAACGGTTCCACGCAGGTGCCTGGCCACTTTCGGATTGCGATCCGTTGCGCTGTGTGATTCTCAAGAGTTCCAATGAACTCAGCATCCGCCGGCGCCGAAGAGTGTCTCCGTGCCACGAGCCGAGCGGACGGTAACGCACAAACGAAACATCGCCTTCGTCCGCCAGCCGATCTTCGGCGGCAAAATACTGATCCGTCCAGTCCATGGGAAGGCTTGCCAGATACGTGTCCCAATTCGAGCTGATCTCGACGTACGACACATCGTGACAATGACTCTGATGACTTTCGAACCCGGCCGATAACATTGCCGCGGCAGTTTGATTGGCCGCGTGACCCAATGCGACGCGGCCGAGATCAATCATGTCCCAAGCACGATCCGTCTGAGCAACATGCCGTAATGCGGCTTCCAATGTCTTGCCAGGTTCCGGTCCGATTGGACCATAAAACGAGCCGCAGTTTTCCGTCGGATAGGACAATGCCGTAATCGGCCCCAATTGCGACGCCGTTTCTTTCACAACGAATGGGACGATACCGATTGGCTGGCGATTCTCGAGCACGACCATCACGCGTAGTGCCTGACCGTCTCCGAAACGGGTCATGTAACTCTTCAGCCAATCATAAGAACTGAAGAATGACGCGTTCTTAGTTTGAGTCCAAAGTTTCCGCCACGCGAATCGAAATTCTGTCAGCCGGTCGAGTTCATTGATTTCGACGACTGTGATCACGAGCGAACCTCGGCTAAGGACATGAGGACGGAGAGTTAGTGGCCTGCAACAATTGGAACACAAGCACGCAACATTCGTGCCTAAAATCTCAGCCGGGGCTTGCAGTGTCTCAATTCAATCCCCACCGACCCCGCGTCGGTGAAAAATGACTTAAGAGCTACCCGAATCGCGTAGCTTGTTAGTCATGATTTCCACCGACGCGGGGTCGGTGGGGATGGAAACGATAAGCGTTCTTTCCAATTCGGCTGCAAACATGAACTGCCGCGTTGATTTCGTGCAACTTGGTGTTGCTTGAACGAACCACGTTGATATTCAGCAACAATTCACGACATTCGAATTCCACCGTCGATGTTGTCGGCTTGTCAGGTAATCATCCTCGCCGCGTCACTGGCGAGACAGGCCGCTATCAGAGCGATATCTTCGAGCGCCAACCGGCCGCTGATCGGTGTCAGTGTTTGCTCGTACTCTTCGAAGTTGAAACAACCTTGGTTGCGGCTGTGCTTTGCTATGGTTACAACGGCCATCCGTCTTTTTGAAGGCTGTCGAGCGAATAATTTATTGTCAATCACGATGCCACTGACAATTACATTACGAAATAAAACGTCGATCCCCGTCGAAGTCGACAGTATCGAGCTTGAAACGGTGGTTACTCAAACCTCGGATCAAGTGAAATCGACGTTAGTGCAATATGGCAACAAACAGTTGGCTTTGGGTGAGTTCTTCGACGTGTCAGGCTCGGCCGCTGAAGACTGGGAAATCGTGTGGGAAGGCAATTGCTCGCACGTCAAGATGATCGGCAATAAGTTGAGTTCGGGGCGTGTCCGTGTCGAAGGGAATGCCGGCATGCACTTGGGCGCCGAGATGACCGGTGGCGAAATCATCGTCAACGGAAATGCCGGCGACTGGGTGGGTGCCGAAATGCACGGCGGACGCATTCATGTGCATGGAAACGCCGGACATTTGATCGGAGCCGTTTATCGAGGCGGACGCCGTGGCATGACAGGTGGTGAAATCCTGATTGACGGAAATGCGGGCAACGAAATCGGACACACAATGAGACGCGGTTTGATCGCCATAGGAGGCCGGTCGGGCGATGGTACTGGATTCAACATGATTGCCGGCTCGGTCTTCTTGTTTGGAGAAACCGGAATCCGACTCGGTGCCGGCATGCGCCGTGGAACGATTGGTTTGTTCGACGGCGAAACTGCGCCCGACATGCTGTCAACCTTCAAATTTGCTGGCGTTTTCTTGCCAACTTTCCTTCGGTTTTACCTCTTAGAGCTACAAGCGCGTGGGTTTTGCCTTCCTGACGGTTGCATGAATGCCGAATACCGGCGTTACTGTGGTGACTACTTGGAATCTGGCAAGGGTGAGATCTTGATTCGGGCGAGTTGACTCTGGTTCCCATGACGAAGTCGCTGAACATCGCTGACCGGCTACGTGACTCGGCCCGTCGCTACCCGTTTCAGAGAGCCGTCATTTTCCCCGAGGGCCGAGACGCTGCGGGACGCGTTGCGTATTCGCATCTCACGTTCGAACAACTGGATCGTGAAAGCGATCTATTGGCCAGCGGGTTGATCGAGTGGGGAGTGAAACCCGGAACGCGGCTGGTCTTGATGGTGCGGCCCAGTCTGGAATTCATCGCGCTGACGTTTGCCGCGTTCAAATCGGGGGCCGTCGTCGTCTTGATTGATCCGGGAATGGGGCGGTCCAACATTTTCGATTGTCTGAAAACGGTCGAGCCCGAAGGTTTCATCGCGATTCCGGTGGTTCAAGCGATTCGAAAACTGTTCTACCGCCGATTTGCAAAGGCTCGGTTCAACGTCACCGTTGGTGGCCGGCGATGGTTTTGGGATGGCTTGAACTACGATCAACTAAAGTCCCGTGGAACGGACTCGTCAAATTGGCCTCAGATTCAGGGTAACGATCCGGCTGCGATTATTTTTACCAGCGGCAGCACGGGGCCGCCGAAAGGAGTACTCTACGAACACGGCATGTTCGACGCACAGATTGAATTGCTGCGGGATTTCTACGACATTCAACCGGGCGAAATCGATTTACCGGGCTTTCCGTTGTTCGCGCTGTTCAATTCGGCAATGGGCGTGACGACGGTCATTCCCGACATGGATCCCACGAAACCGGCGCAGGTTGATCCCAAGAAGATTTTGGAAGCGATTCGCGACCAGGGCGTCACGCAAGCGTTCGGTTCTCCGGCGATTTGGAATCGTGTCGGCCGATACTGCGAGGCGAATGGGATCGAACTCCCATCGATCAAGCGAGTGCTCTCGGCCGGTGCTCCGGTTCCCAATCACGTCTGCCGCCGAATGAGCAAGATCTTGACCGGCCCGAACGCCGATCTGTTTACTCCGTATGGAGCCACCGAATCGCTGCCTGTCGCGTCGATTTCGGCCAGCGAAGTATTGAACCACACCGCCGAGAAGACAAGCCGCGGTGCTGGGACATGCGTGGGTCGCACATTCCCCGGTATCTCGGTCAAGATCATCGAGATCACCGACGGGCCGATCGCTTCGATCGAAGAAGTGAACGAATTGACGCAAGGCGAGATCGGTGAAATCATCATCCAGGGTGCTCCGGTCACGCGAGAATACTTTCGCCGTCCGGAAGCAACCGCTGCCGCGAAGATCGCCGACGGAGATGAGTTTTGGCATCGCATCGGTGATGTCGGCTATTTCGATGACGAAGGACTACTTTGGTTTTGCGGCCGTAAGGCGCATATTGTCGAAACGGAAATGGGCCGGATGTTCACAATCCGCTGCGAGGCAATTTTTAACGAACACCCCGCCGTCTATCGTTGTGCTTTGGTGGGAATTGGCACGAAGCCGAAACAGACGCCCGTCATCGTCGTCGAGCGTGAGAAGTTGGATGAATCGCATGAGTCATTTCCAACATCGAACCAACCTGCGATCGACGACGAAGAGCTTCTTTCGCAGCTACGTGAGCTGGCACGGTCAAATGTTTTGACGGAGCGAATCGAGCGATTCCTGGTCCATCCAGCGTTGCCCGTTGACATTCGTCACAATGTGAAGATATTCCGCGAGAAACTCGTACCTTGGTCAGCAGCCCGGCTCGGCAAGTCGCCAACTTCGTAGTTTCGGCCGCTCCAAACCGGGTCTGGCAATTGAAGCTAAGTGCCGATTCTGCCGATAATTATGATTATCGCAACGGTTCCATGGCGTGGGCTTTAGCGGTACGGACTCAGCCCGTCGTTGGGAACTCACATTTTTTTGAATTCGCACATGCACGTCTTAATTGCAAGTTCCGAAGCGGTGCCGTTTGCCAAGACTGGTGGTTTGGCTGACGTGGCTTCGGCGTTGGCAAAGGCGCTGAGTCACACAGGTAATCGCGTCACTTTGGTCTTGCCATACTATTCTCAATTTCGATCCGCGAATTGGCCCGCATGGCAAAGTACGGAAACCACGTTAACCGTGCCGGTTGGACAACATCAGAAAATCGCGACGCTGCTGCGTGCCGAATTCCCGAATTCGGCCGTTGACGTCTTGTTGATCGACGCACCTGAATATTTCGACCGGCCGAGTTTGTATCAACAAGACGGCAAAGACTATGACGATAACTGCGCGCGGTTTGTGTTTTTCAGCCGGGCGGTGATGGAAATCACACGCACGATGGAACCGCATCCCGACATCATCCATTGCAATGATTGGCAAACAGGACTGGTTCCCGCGTTGCTTGAATTGGAATGCCGGCAGCACGGTCATCTCGAACAAGTTGCGTCGGTCATGACGATCCACAACCTAGCCTTCCAGGGCCGATTCTGGCATTGGGACATGGAATTGACGGGGCTCGACTGGAAACACTTCAACTGGAAAGAATTGGAATCTTACGGTGAGCTTAATCTGCTGAAGGCAGGATTGGTTTATGCTGATTTGATCACAACCGTCAGCCCGACATACTCGAAAGAGATTCAGACTCAGGAATTTGGCTGCGGAATGGATCCCGTGTTACGTTCTCGTGCCGATGACGTTGTTGGCATCCTCAACGGTGTCGACGATGAGGTTTGGAATCCCGAGATTGATCCTCATTTGAAAACGAATTACACGGCCGAGACAGTCGTCGACGGCAAACTTGCGTGCAAGACCGACTTGCAGCAGCAACTTGGATTGCCACGACGAAACGAGCCGCCGCTATTTGGAATGGTTTCGCGAATGACCAATCAGAAAGGACTCGATCTGATCGCCGGCTGCATCGAAGATGTGCTGGCCGCCGATGTACAGTTCGCGTTTCTCGGAACGGGCGACGAGCATTATGAAGAACTGTTGAGAGATTTGGCGCGTCGGTATCCCGAGAAAGTTTCGGCGACGATCGGATTCGACGAAGCGCTGGCTCATCGTATCGAAGCGGGCGCTGACATTTATTTAATGCCCAGCGCGTACGAACCGTGTGGTCTCAACCAAATGTATAGTTTAGCGTACGGGACGGTTCCCATCGTACGGGCGACCGGCGGATTGGCCGATTCGGTTGTCGATGCAACACCCGAAAGTCTTGCGGCTGGCAATGCGAACGGATTCAGTTTCCGAGAATACAGTGTCCCGGTTTTGTGCGACCAGATGTTCCGGGCGATGCAACAGTATCAGAACAAGACGAGTTGGTTGCCGCTTATCAAGACGGGGATGACAAAGGACTGGTCTTGGAAACGCAGCGCGGCCGAATACCAACACGTTTACGAAAAAGCACTCTCGAAACGGCAATTCGCGAAAACGTAGCACGCCGGCACAAACTGAAGATTTGAAGAGGAAGGGACAACTGGCCGGC
>CAUZVF010000292.1:0-6660 GCA_963582955.1 Planctomycetota bacterium | reverse complement strand
GGCAACGTGAGTTTTTTGCGAACGCTCTTCCGTTTCAAGGCGTTTCGGTGGCGGCTTGGGCCGGAAGGCTTCGAATCCGCCTGACGGCATTTCGTATTTGTCGAGCTGCCGGTTCAAGCGAATTTCGATCCTCGTCAACTCGTCGCCTTGCTCTTTCGTCACAAAAGTGAAGGCCGACCCTTTTTCGTCCGAAGAAAGCCTGCCTGTCCGTCCGATACGATGTACATAATCGTCGCAGTATTCCGGGATATCGTAGTTGAAAATGTGCGAGATACCACTGACGTCGATTCCGCGTCCCATGACATCGGTGGCGATCAGCAGCCGGACTTTTCCTTCTCGAAATTTTTCCATAACGCGGTCGCGTGTCGATTGTGGCAAGTCACCGTGCAAATGACCGACCTGTGGCAATCGTTTCGAGATTTTCTTGTAGAGTTCGTCGGCGCGGCGTTTGGTGCGAGTGAATACGAGTGCCTGTTGAGGCCGCTCCGCAATCAGCACGTGCACCAGCAGTTTCAGCTTTCGATCCGCATCAACCGTGATGTAGTACTGATTGACCGAATCGACGTAGACTTTATCGGACGACATGTCGATCCGAGTTGGATCTCGCATATATCGTTGCGCGAGCCGTTCGACCGGGGGCGGCACTGTGGCCGACAACAACATTGTTTGTCGGTCGCTTGGACAACGCCGCAAAATCTTCTCGATGTCAGGACGGAATCCGATATCGAGCATGCGGTCGGCCTCGTCAAGGACGACAACTTTCAGATGCTGTAAATTAAGTTCCCTGCGATTCATCAGGTCGATGACGCGTCCCGGAGTTCCGACGGCGATCTGGACCGTTTTTCTTAACACGTCGATTTGCTGCCGAATGGGACGGCCGCCGACCAGGCAAACCGACCGGCATGGCCGCGTCATCGACAGCCGTTGTGCTTCTCGAGCGACTTGTTCGGCGAGTTCACGTGTCGGAGTCAGAATTAGTGCTTCGACGTTCGCCGAATTCACGTCGATCCGTTCCAGAATCGGTAGCACAAACGCGGCCGTTTTTCCGGTTCCCGTTTGTGCCTGGCCAATGCAGTCGACGCCTTTCAACGCCACTGGCAGAAACGCCGCTTGAATCGGACTTGGTGTTTCATATTCGACCTGTTTGAGGACGTCGAGTGATTCTTGGCTGAGCCCTAAGTCGTCAAAACCACGGTTTGGCTGTTCGGTTGCTTGTTGCAACGATCGCTCCTACAGATTGAAATTGAGTTGAACTGCCGCACGTTTCTTACGGGCGTTGTTGAGCAACCAGAAGCGTAAGGCAAGAATATGATTAGACTTAAGTAGAGTACTCGTTGAGAGAAATGGTGAGGCGTGGGGTGCAAGGAGAGGAGGAAATTCTCAGTAGATGGAATTCTGCGGCGATCCTTTGCTCGCAAGTGCTTGGAGTATAAATGTTTGCGCGATTCAAATCAATGCCGCGTGATCAAAGCGGGTGTACGGTTCTTGGATGGACAGCCTGACACAAGAACTGAAAGCGCCGTGTGCTTGGCCCTAACATGCAAGATTGGCCCGGTTAGGTTCTGCCGTTGCCAGCAACCACCTTCTCGCCAATGATTTCAGTCAGGTCATCTTGGCCGAGCGTTTCCTTTTCAAGGAGACTCTTGGCGAGCTCATCCAACTGGTCGCGTTTGTCATGCAACATCTTGAACGCTCGGTCGGACGCATTGGTCAGGATACGTTGCACTTCCTGATCGATGACGTGAGCGGTTTCCTCACTGTACTCACGGCTTTCGTGGATTTCCTTCCCAAGGAAGGGATGGTCTTCTCCGTGACGGAATGCGACGGGCCCGATCACGTCGCTCATTCCCCAATGGCCAACCATTCTGCGGACGAGTTTAGTTCCGCGTTTAAGATCGTCTTCGGCACCGGCCGAGTACTCGTCGAACACGACCTTCTCGGCGGCCCGGCCGCCAAGAACCATGACAAGTTGTTCATGCAGACGTCGTTCACCAATGTGATACCGCTCTTCATCCGGCAGCAATTGCGTGACACCCAGTGCTCGGCCGCGAGGAATGATCGTAACTTTATGCACATTGTCAACACCTGGTAGCAACCACGCCAACAGTGCGTGGCCGGCTTCGTGGTAGGCTGTCATCTCGCGTTCGTGTTCATTCAGGATTTCTTCTCGCGGCGCGCCCATCAAGACCCGATCTCGCGCCATTTCAAAATCGTCCATCTCAACGGCCTGCTTTTCGGTGCGTGTCGCGTGTAGCGCCGACTCATTGACGAGATTCTTCAACTCGGCCCCGGAAAACCCAATTGTTGACTTGGCGACGGAATCCAAATCAACATCGTCGCCAAGCGGAACCTTGCGGCAATGCACCTTCAAGATCGCCAACCGGCCTTCCTTGGTTGGGAGATCGATCGTGATATGCCGATCGAATCGTCCCGGCCGCAAGAGTGCCGAATCAAGCACGTCGGGACGGTTTGTTGCCGCCAAAACAATCACCGCTTCGTTTTGTTGAAATCCATCCATTTCGCTGAGGATTTGATTCAATGTCTGTTCACGCTCGTCGTGGCCGCCGCCCAATCCCGCGCCGCGCATTCGGCCCACCGCGTCGATTTCGTCAATAAATAGGATGCACGGAGAGTGCTCTTTCGCGGTACGAAACAGATCGCGAACGCGGCTGGCTCCGACGCCGACAAACATTTGAATAAACTCAGAACCATTGATGGCATAAAACGGGACATCGGCTTCACCCGCCGTCGCTCGTGCCAGTAAAGTCTTCCCCGTTCCCGGCTGCCCCATTAACAACACGCCCTTGGGAATCTCGGCACCAAGCCTCTGAAACTTCGCCGGGTTCTTTAGGAATTCGACGACCTCCTGCAGTTCCCGCTTGGCGTTTTCCATCGCGGCGACGTCGTCGAAGGTCGTGCGTTCTTCGGTTGCCTGAAATCGCTTCGCGGGACTGCGCGCAAAATTTCCGAGAACGCCGCTGCCCATCGGATCGGATGAGCGTCGCATCATGTACCAAAAAAAGCCGATGATCAGAATCGGCCCGATCATCCAGAAAAGGAGCTGGATGCCCATGCCGGGTTCGGATTTATCTGCGTCAGTGTCGATTACCTTGGTTCTCAATTCTTGCGAAAGCCAGGGATCCTCGACCGCGGTCACCGGCAAGATTAGGTTAAATTCCTCGCTCAGTTTACCGCCGTCCTGTTTCGGATTCTTGGGAGTTTCGGCCCACTTCCCGGTCAACACCTGGCCGTGAAACTTCACTTCCTTGATGTTGTCTTTGCTCAACTGTTCAATAAAGAAGCTGTACTTGACGCGTGTGCCGTAATTCTCTGGGTTCTGCTGCCACGTCCACACAATGAAGACCAAGAACAGAACACCGATGATCAACCAAGGCCCAACGGACGGACCGCGCGGCGCGAGTTCGTCGTCCGTCCCCGATGGTTTCCGCGCGGGCGGCGGCTTCGGCTTCGATGGCGGGCTGTCGTGAGGCTCTTGATCCATGTCGAAGACTTGCCGGGAGGCCGAGAGGGCGTCAAACGCTTGCGAAATAAAATACGATTTCGGTTAGGTGACGGGAATGCTTGTGAGATTAGAGTCACGCATCGTTCAATCCGCAAGCCCGTATCGGACGATGCACCACAGTGCCTTACACCCGTCTTTCCAGCCGATTTTCTTGCCTTGCTCGTAGGTGCGGCCCGAATAACTGATCGACATTTCGAAGACGCGGTAACCGCGCCGCGCGATTCGGCCAGTGATTTCCGGCTCGATTCCGAATCGGCATTGGCGAAGACGCGGAGTGATGTCGTCGATGACCTCACGAGTGAAAACTTTGTAGCAAGTTTCCATGTCTGTCAGATTCAAATTCGTGAAACAATTCGACAGCGTCGTTAGTAACTTATTCCCAAGATAATGCCAATAATACAGGACGCGATGCGGCTGATCGCCTAGAAATCGGCTGCCGTACACAACATCGGCCTTGCCTTCGATGATGGGGTGCAACAGCCGGGGATACTCGGCTGGGTCGTATTCCAAATCCGCGTCCTGGATCAAAACGATGTCACCGGTCGATTTTGAGAAACCGGTCCGCACGGCTGCTCCCTTTCCCTGGTTCTTCTCGTGATAGAACACCGAGATCTTATTCATGGGCGGATGCGAGTCCGGGCCAGAGTCTTCTGAATCGGCGGCCGCCGCGGCCTGCTCGACGGATTTCAGGAGATCGGTTGTTCCGTCGGTGCTGCAATCATCGACCAGAACAATTTCCTTCGGAATCGGCACCGACTTCACTCGGTCAATGAGTGCCAATAACGATTCCCGTTCGTTATAGACCGGGATAACAACCGACAATTTCTGCCCGGACGGGATGACATAGAACCCAAGCTGCCGGCAAGCTGCTTCACCCAGCCGGCTGCGGAGTTCCTCGTAACCTTTTTCCGAATACGGGGGATGCCCGTTTCCTGATTGGAAAACTGAATCCATTCGATTTAGCTCATGCAACGATTGGCTCATTGGAATGCGGATCGCTCAACCACAATGATTTCAAACGGATATCATGGAGTATAGAATTCAGCTTCGCGCGATGCCGCCCGACGGCGCGACGAAAGTTTACAGAATGCATTCAACTGTGCAAACACCGTTCATCACGGCGAAACCATTTACCACGCACGATTGAGTTTGGCACAATTCATCCCTCGCAGCATTTACGAGGGACGAATCAACGCCAGGCTTTGCCGCGTCAAACATATTCCCTCGACATCGGATTCACGGAGACACGCATGGCGACCGAACAGTTTGTGATCTTTGACGTCAACGAAAACAGGTATCAAAACGATTTCTCGGTATCTCAAGAATCGGGAATTGAATTATCCGGTTCGGCAGCATGGTCGGTGTCGAAACACACACTTCGCGGAGGCCTTTCCGCCGGTGTCGACGTGGTTGAAATCAATAACGGTGCGTTGGCACTATCGTTGTTACCTACGCGGGGAATGGGGATTTGGCGAGGAGAATACCGGGGAATCAGCCTCGGCTGGGATTCCCCCGTCCAACGGCCGGTCAATCCGTCTTTCGTCAATCTGCATGAACGCAGCGGCCTTGGATGGTTGAATGGGTTCCAGGAATTCCTGTGTCGATGCGGCTTGGCTTCGAATGGCCCGCCGGGTACCGACGTCGTCTTAGACAATAATGGGAACGAAATTCAGACGGACTTAACTCTGCACGGAAAAATCGCCAACACGCCGGCTTGGCGGACGGAAGTTGAAATCTCTGATGTCGATAGCGGATTACTGTCGGTCACGGGTTACATTGATGAGTCGATGATGTTTGGACCGTCGCTGCGGTTAAAGTCGACGCTGCAAACCGCTGCCGGAAGCAGTTCGTTCACGATCATCGACGAAGTCACCAACCTCGGCGGCCAAACCACTGAGCTGCAGTTGTTGTATCATACGAATATCGGCCAGCCGCTGCTTGACGAGGGGACGCGGTTCGTCGCCCCGATTCGCGAGCTTGCCCCGCGCGATTCGCGAGCCCAAGAAGGCATCGATTCCTTTCCAGCGTATTCGGCGCCGGTGACGGGCTTTGTCGAGCAAGTTTATTTCATGACGTTGTTGGAAGACGCGACAGGTCGCTCGGTCGTACTGCTGAAGAACTCGACCGCAGACAAAGGATTGAGCCTCGAATTCCAGCCGCAACAACTCCCCTACTTCTCGCTTTGGAAAAACACACAGTCGATGCGCGATGGCTACGTCACTGGTTTGGAGCCCGCGACCAATTTCCCTAACCTCAAAACATTCGAACGTGAACGCGGCCGAGTCGTCACGCTCGAACCTTCTGAATCGGCGGCGTTTGAGATCACAATCACCGTGTTGGATTCCATCAAAAGTGTGGCTGATGTGGAAAACAGAATCGCAAAGATTCAAAGCCAAGTCGCGCCCACCGTTCACTCGCAGCCAATCGCGAGGTTTACGCCAGTTAGCTGAAAACGGTCGCATCAAATGATGACACGATGAAAAGTGCACGATGTGCGATTTTCGCTGGCTTTGGAATACCGCCTTCTGCTATAGTCACGCGATTCGCCGTTTCCGCCGGTAGAATAGCGCGCGGGCGTTGTTCGCGGAATGGCTGGTTCTTAACACTCTTTGTACTCGGATGCTTTGGTGCCGCGTCACTTGCGCGGAGTGTCCGAATTCGGAAGGCGGTCAAATTTTAGAATGGTCGATCGAAACCTTATTCGTGAATTCAATGTCTCGGACGATGAACTGGACGCTGCCATTGGCGGCATGTTCGATGAACTCTCGGACGAAAACTCGGAACTGGACGCAATTTATGACCAAACGTCGCAGTCGTTTGACATCAATCAAATTACTAACGGAACGGTCCTAAGAATCGACGGCGACGATGTACTTGTCGACATCGGTTACAAGAGCGAAGGCATCGTCGGAGTCGATGAATGGGGCGAAGGTGAAGAGCCGCCCCAACCCGGTGACAAGATTCAGGTTTTGCTGGAAGAGGTCGAAGACGACTTCGGCCTGATCATGCTGTCGAAGCGAAAAGCCGACCGCGTCCGCGAGTGGGAAAAAATCATTGAAACCCACAAGGAAGGTGACGTCGTCACGGGCGGCGTCGTACGGAAGATCAAAGGTGGCTTGCTAATCAATATTGGTGTA
>CAUZVF010000291.1:0-6660 GCA_963582955.1 Planctomycetota bacterium | reverse complement strand
ACATCGTTAATCAACAGCAGATTCCGTTGGCTTTCGTCGTCGAATGCAATCCAAGACACATGCCGATGACCTCGCGCGTCGACAGCGATGGAAGTAAAATCGTCGTCGCTTGTCGTGTCGGCGACGATGCGCCCCGATCCCAATCGTTCAACAGTTGAGCGACCCTCAAGAAACTGAGCTGGCCGGCCAGCAACCAGCTGATACGGTTCGAATTGGATGCGGCCCTGCGCGGATTCGATCGTAACCGTCGATTGAGAATTCGCTTCGACTTCGAAGAGGAATCCTCGCAGCGGCTCGGCGAACGTAACGCGTCGGGCTTTGGGAATTTCCGTTCGCATTGTCCAACTCATCGACTTCGCATTCAGCTTGTCGCGAGCTTCCAATCCCCATTCCACCATGTCGAAGACTCGGCCGTTCTGAATCGACAACCGACCGTCCCATTTGGCTGGCTTCTGATCGAGTCCGAAGACAACTTTGACCCAAAAACGGCGTTGTTGGTCTTTGTCCTGACGCTGTGCCGGAGCTAGCAAGACCGATAACCCCAAAACTACAACCGAAACGATGGCGGCGGCGATACGCATTCTTGATTCACTTTGCAAACGGGCCGAGACAGCGGGCAATCGAATTACCGAGTTGTGGCGGGGCCATCTTGTCTTGCCCGCCCGGAGCCGCCAAAAGTAAGTGAATTGGAAACCCGAACCGGACATTTCCAAATGACTGTGCCCTATCTGACTCGTTTCGCAGGTCGGAAACAACCGCAAATGCAAACGAACCGGCATTTCTTACGTCGCACCTACAAACCGAATTCGCCCACACGTCAAACTTGACGGTTTATGCGGACTCGACGGCTGCCAGAGGTCGCGATGCTGCCGACGCTGAGATTTTCGCGGAATCCGCATTGAGTATTCCTTCACCTTTGCACAGAAATAGAATTTACAATTTGACAAGAGATGATTCTGAAAGCGGACATTGGAACCGGGCAACAACTCGGATCGGGGGAGCCATGCAAGGTGAAACGAAAAGGGGCGTCATGTTCATTAGAAAAGGCATCGATTGGTTGCGTGGGATGGCGAGTTCCTTGAGCCGGGGAAGATTGCAAAGACTCACCAGAATTTTCCAAACCTATCGCACGGGCAAGCTGACGGTGGTTGCTCTGTCGAAACAATACCGCGATGTTCCTCTACGAATTGGCCCGGCGGCGCGGCAGGAACTGGCGAGGTTGATTCGGATTTGCCGCTGCCGAGTATTGGCCTTCGACATGTCGGGAATCCAAAATGTCCCGAGCAGCCTGTTGGGCCTGTTGGCATCAGTCGCCTCGCAGGTTGACGAACTGCAATTGTACAACGCGTCGGACGCTATTTGCGAAGCGTTGGAGATTCATGGTCTGGAGCATGTCTTGAAGCCTGTTCCGGCCGTGGCGATCGCACCGATGCCCAGTCTCTCGGCATAGCCGTACCCAACACGGCGAAGCAACTTGGCGTCGATTCGGGCGTCAATGCCGCGTGGAACAAATTGTGCCCAACTCTGACCATGCGCGGTGTGTTGTTCCGTCGCGTAAGACTGGTCGAACCGAGCCGAATACGATAGAAGGTGTGCGGTCCCATGTCCGCACAATCCACTTCGCAAATTGAGCCCGTTCAGGCGGACGTCGCTGTCGACGCCCAAGTCACGCGTTCCGATCCCAAGTCGGAATATGCCCGTCGTCTCGGCAGCCGACAGGCGAACGTGCAACACTTCGATCGCTGGGACGCGCGAATCTCGTCGGCACGCGGACTTGGCTTCATCGCATTTTGGGTTGTTCTCTATTTTGCCACCGGAGACGCCGTATTGTCTCCGTTCTGGTTGATTGTTCCGACAGCCGCATTCGTTGTGCTGGTCCTGATTCACGGCTCCGTTTTTCGTCAACTGGTTCAAGCACGCCGTGCGGTTGCTTATTACGAGACAGCTCTGGAACGTCTGGATCATGACTGGACGGGAAAAGGAATCACGGGTGACAGATATGTTGATCCAGACCACATGTATTCCGGCGACCTCGATCTGTTTGGAAACGGCTCGCTGTTCGAGCTGGTTTGTCGAGCGAGGACACGAATTGGTGAAGACATGCTGGCACGGTGGCTGTCTGAGCCCACCGAACCGGAATCGATTCGCGAGCGGCAGGCGGCAATCAACGAGTTACGTAATTCGCTTGATTTCCGTGAAGAAATGGCGCTGCTGGATGCCGACGTCCACGACGAGATCGACCAGAATGAACTCCTTCAATGGTCACGGAAGGCACCGGAACCGTTTTCCGCGGCCTGCCGGATCGCGGCTTTCTTGCTAGCGGCCGCAGCGATTTCGGCCTTGGTGGGATGGATATTCGGCGCACTCCGGGCTTCGGCACTGATCATCGTGCTAATTGTCGAAATCCTGTTTCTGTTTGGCATCCGTCGTCGTATCCGTGACGTGTCGCGAGCGGCGGATCCGGCCGGCGCGGGACTTGCAATCTTGTCGCAGGTTCTCAGCCTGATCGAGCAGCAGGAATTTCGAACACCACGACTAACAAAACTGCGTGCCGCGCTCGATACGGAAGGACGTCCGCCATCACAACGAATTGCTCAGTTGCAGGCGCGGATTCGGTGGTTGAATAATTGCCTGCAGAATCAATTCTTCGCTCCGTTCGCCTTGGCATTCTGTTTGCCCGTGCATTTGATTCACCGCATTGAAACCTGGCGTGCGCGGTTCGGTGCCAGCATCCCTGAATGGCTGCAATCAGTGGGCGAGATCGAAGCGCTGAGTTCATTCGCCGGTTACGCCTACGAACAGTCAACCGATCCGTTCCCCGAGATCATCGACGACGGATGTCATTTTCAAGCCGAAGACCTGGGACATCCTTTAATTCCAGATCCACAATGCACGCGCAACAACATTGAATTCGGAAGCGAGCGTCCGTTGATCATGGTCAGCGGGTCGAACATGTCGGGCAAGAGTACTCTGTTGCGGTCGGTCGGAATCAACGTCGTACTCGCTTTGGCGGGAGCACCCGTTTGTGCGAAGCGTTTGCGAGTTTCACCATTCGCGGTGGGAACCGCGATGCGTGTCCACGATTCACTGCAACAGGGAGCTTCGTTGTTCTATCAAGTCATCTCGCGAATTAAGTCGGTTGTCGAACTGTCGGGCAACTCGCCGCCGCTGATGTTCCTGCTCGATGAAATCCTGCAAGGCACCAACTCGCACGACCGCCGCGTCGGTGCCGAGGGCATCATTCGGCAGTTAATCGATCGTGGAGCCGCCGGCTTGGTGACCACTCACGACCTGGCTTTGACCGAAATTGTCACAACGATGGAACAGCGGGCCAGCAATGTGCATTTCGAAGATCATCTGGCCGATGGAAAAATGATCTTCGACTATCAACTGCGATCAGGAGTCGTTCAAAAAAGCAACGCGCTCGAACTGATGCGCATGATCGGATTGGACGTTGATGTTGATGTTGATTCGCAAGAGGACACCGAGAGCGCGTCAACAACCAGACTTCAGCGGGGCGAAGACATCTAGTAGCCGCGTTGGCGCGGAAGCAAAAACGGTGGTATTTTGGCACGTCCAACAAAACCCTTCAATCAGTGAGACTATGCTCAGACTCTGCGCGGCGTGACCACTGATTCCGGCGGATCGCGTCTAATTCTTGAATCACAGTCGGCGGCGAGCACTGCGCCTGAAGAAAACTCCAGAAATCCCTTCAACGGCACTAGACACTGCGTTAGGATCGATCCAACAGATCAGACACAGAAAAGCCCTCAATGTCGAAACGTTTTGTGAACTTGCCGCCATGAACGACAACAGCCAGGATATTACGACGATACTCGGTCGCATCGAACGCGGTGAGACCGAGGCTCGCTCGGAATTATTTCGACGCGTCGAGGAGGAACTGCGTGTCATCGGACGGGCGTACTTGCGTCAGGAGCGTCCCGATCATTCGATTGAAGCCACGATGCTCGTTGATGACGCCTTCATGCGGCTCGTCGGCAACACACCACTGCAGGACCGAACGCACTTCTACCGAGCGGCCGCCAGAGCCATGCGGCACATCTTGATCGACCATGCCCGTCAACACGACAGACGTCCGCAAGGTCATCGTGAGGTCGTCGAACCAAACGAACTTTTCACAAGTCCACTCAGCACTGACCTCTTGGCCCTGGACGAAGCATTGAAAAAGCTGGCCAATCTCGATTCCCGTCAGGTCGAGGTCGTCGAACTGCATCACTTCGGCGGCCGCACGATGGACGAAACGGCCGAGATTCTGGGCGTCTCGCGCAGTACGATCAAGAACGACTGGGCCTTCGCCAAGGCCTGGCTACATCGGGAGCTCACTCGTGGCGATAAATTCTGATCGACAACAGTTGATCAACCAACTGTTTGCCGAAGCGCTGAACCTCGCCAGGGATGAGCGCGAGTCCTTTCTCTCAAAAGCCTGCGGCGATGACGAAAAACTACTGCATGAAGTCCAATCGCTTGTGGAAAACCACGAAGCTGCCGAACAGAAAGGATTCTTGCAACAACCGAATCTCCTGGTCGACACTGCGAACTCGATATCGGCTGACTCGGAAGTCGCGATTCCGAACGAGCGCGAAAACGAAACAGCGCCACGCATCGACCATTTGCTCGCACCCCGATACGACCAGTTCGAGGCGATCGGTGCTGGCGCAATGGGGTGGGTCTATCGAGCTCGGCACAAGACCTTGGATGTCGAACGTGCCATCAAAGTAATCCGACCGGATTGCTCGTCGGTGCGATTCGAACGGGAAGCAAGACTGATGGCCCAGATCAGTTCACAGCACGTGGTCCGAGTGCACGACTTTGAAGTCCACGATGGATTGCCGATACTCGTCATGGAGTGGATTGACGGGACCAACTTGTCTGAAACCTTAGCGGCACACGGCGGTCGCCTAACGGAAGAAGACGCACTGCCGTGGATGAGACAAACCTGTGAAGGCATGCAGGCGGCGGCCAACAAAGGCATCATTCATCGCGATTTGAAACCGTCGAACATCATGATCGACGGGCGTGGGCAGGCGCGAGTGACCGACTTCGGTCTGGCCCGCGGCCCGATCGGTTCCGGACATCTCTCGTTGACGAATAAAGTGATGGGAACGCCCTACTATATGGCGCCCGAGCAAGCCGAAAACCCCAGCGGCGTTGATACTCGAGCTGATGTTTACAGCTTCGGAGCGACATTTTACCACGCGTTGACGGGCACACCGCCGTTTCAAGGCGAAACGGCATTTACGATTTTGTTCAAACACAAAACCGAGCCATTGATTTCTCCCAAAGCAAGGCACTCGGCGATTTCAGATCAGACGAATGAAGTCCTCGAGCGCTGCCTCGCAAAGTCGCCGAGTGACCGGTTTCAGTCATTTGCGGAACTTCGAAAGTACCTTCAGCCTGCGGCTCCGTCTGTTTCTCCATGGGACGAGTTTGACGACTCGGAACTCGCAGAATACCTTTCGACATACAATGCTCTACGGCGTGAATATCTGCAACGAACCAGGGCGACCGACAAGCCGGATGTTTACAGTTTCCCGAACGGCCGCGAACTGCGAATAACCGTCGGCGACATTGTCGAGCAAGAAGTGGATGCCATAGTAAGCTCGGACGATACCTTTCTGACGATGGATGGCGGCGTATCACGCGCAATCAGCATGGCTGCCGGCCAGAAGGTCGCCTCGGAGGTTAAGCTGTATACACCGGTACGACCTGGACACGTCGTCGTCACCTCGGGTGGGAACCTGAAATCGCGATTCATTTTCCATGGTGTCACAATCGGATTCAAAGCAAAGCGGCCTGGCAAGCTGAAGTTGAAGCAGAGTGAGATTCAGTTGCCAAGTCGAGACATCATCTCAGAGGTCTTGGCAAGTTGTTTTTACCACGCCGATGCCCTCTACGTCAGCAGCATCGCTATTCCGCTTCTGGGAACAGGAGCGGGAGGCTTCTCGGAGGATGTCTGTTTGGATGCCACGTTTCGGTTTCTGGCACGGAAATTCTTGCGCGGTGTTACGTCCGTCCAGAAAGCAACTATCGTCCTATTGAGCAGCCTGGGGTCTCAACAAACAGGAAGTCAGTCTCGCAAGCTCAAGGGTCCTCTGGTCGATGCCAAAGGGGAACACGCTGCTGATGGTCCGGTAACGGCTTCACGCGGTATCGATTCTTTTGATGCCGAGCACATCGATGATGTCCTATTTGTCCGATTCGCTGGCGGACCGGACATCGATGAAAATAAGTAGACAAAAACATCTCTTTTCTCTTCTTGAGGACGAAGGTTGTCGGAAGCTAGTGATTAGCCTGGAACACTGCGACTATATTGGGAGTATGACATTGGCCACGTTGTTTGGCGTGTGGCGATTCCTGGCCCACCGTGATGGGCAGCTAAAGCTATGTGCGGTCAGTCCGCCAGTGCGGGATCTTTTTGAGATGACACATGTCGACGAGTTAGTCGAAATCTTTAATGACCGAAATGAGGCATTGCGAAAATGGTAGTTCTCGAAATGTCATTTGCTTGATCTGCTGCGCTGGAGTAAATCGTTTGGATGACTGACTCAGTGGAATACCACGACCGTGTCAAGCAGCTCTTTGCAGAGGCACTACAGCGAGAAACCAACGAGCGAGGCCAATACCTGGTCGAGAGCTGCG